>JACPKC010000005.1 GCA_016187225.1 Candidatus Berkelbacteria bacterium
AAAGCCAACGGGAATGAAGCGACCATGAATGATCAGGATTGAATGAAGAGCTCCATCTGTTGCTGCGTGATGGGTCCTGGTCCGATTGTACCAATTTTTTTGGCGCTTTGGGGATCACTCCCGCGCACCTTCACGAGTGTTGACTGCGAGGAGACGCCGAACTGGTTCTCGAGCGCGGTTTCTATATCGTAGTTGGCGATAAAGCCGACGACGTTCGTATTGTTCGTGCTCTCGAATGCTGCGCGGATTCCCGGAGCGTTTTTGATGCAGATATCACACCAGGAGGCATGGAAGTCGATGATGACGTCCTTCCCGTCCGTAAGCGCCTGCGCATAAGCAGCGGGAGAGTACGTCTGGATGGTACCGGCACGGTAGAAACTCTCCACAACCTGTGCCTTTGGGGCAACAGGAGATGGGTTTGCAGATGGTCTCTGAGATATCGGGCCACCGCAGGCAGCGAGAAGGATGGCGCCAACCACCGTGGAAGAAATGAAGGAATATTTCATGGGAATAATTGGGAAAGTGGGGAAAGCATACGTGGATCCCCCCGTACATCAGTAGTCCAGGCTACAAGCCGTTCAGTGCAGGAGAACAATACGTCCCTGTGCATCCACATTGACATCTCCCTGCAACCGGAGCAGCTTTAACATCCGCGTCACGGTCACACGATTGAGACCAGTGAGTTCCGCAATCTTTTCGTGGGAAAGCGCAAGTGGCGCATCTTTGGAAAGGAGCGCGAAAGGATTGCGCTTCTTCCGACTGTAGTTTCAGCTTCTGCTCGTAGTCGTGGAGTCGCGACGAGAGTTTCTGTAGCAATCGAGTCAGAACTTCCGGATGCTTCGCAACAACTTTCTGAAAATCTCCAGGTGTCAGGATACATATGCGGCTTCCCTGCAGAGCTTCGGCATGGTGCGTCACGCTCTCCGCATTCGGCAGGAAGTTCCCAAAGAGGCTCCCAGGTCCGAGCACATCAAAAATGGTTCGTTTCCCATCGCGAGAGTGATATAGAACAACTTCTCCTTCCTTGAGCAGGAAAACATTACGGCTCAGTCCATCGTGCGGACTATAGAGATGCATGGGGGAGATACAGCGATGATCCTGCACCTTCTCGGCGATCCGCATGATCTCCATGTCGGGGATACCTCCGAAGATATCGATATGGGAGATGTACCAGGCTTTTTCCATGGCTCCATCGTAACATCTTCGGGCGACTGCATCCCAACATGTGTATTGCACAAGAAAAATTACAGACATGCTAATATGCTTTTTTGGCTCATAAGCCAATGGTTTACGATGGGCAAGGCCAAAGGGCCGAATCGAATGGTGGACATGCTGGGAAAAAGTTTACACCGCCTGGAGCAGCTGATTCTGGGGTGGGCGGAGCAGATCACCCTCCTTGCTACGCATTCCAAGGTTTGTTAGCTACTACTTGAATCCAATGAGTCTCCCCGGACGAAGCTCTCTTCTCGTACACAAGCTTCATACCCATGTCGGTCATATATTTTTTCAGCTCATCGAATGTGAAATAGCTAAAAAACCGTTCATATGCATACCCATAATCGTCTTCTTTCACAATCTTCTCCTCCTGATGATCAGGCCCCAACTCTTTAACTGCTATATACACGTAGCCGCCAGATTTGAGTGACGCAGTGATATGCTTCAAAACATTCGCGATTTCCTTCTTTGGAAAATGCAGCAAGACTGCCTGAGCAAAAATGCCATCGAACACATTCTCTAATCCTAAGGGCTCTTTGATATCTTTCACGAAAAATGTACCGGTCGGCACCTGTTCTCTTGCCAATGCGATCATTGCCTCAGAGAAATCTATGCCTGTCACACGGAAACCTTTTTGCACCAAATATTTCGCTTTCTCACCAGAACCGCATCCAACGTCCAATATGGATGCCCCGGGTTCCAAAAACGATAGATATGCATCGGTTCCATCCATCCACCAGGTATCCCCGCGATGGTCCTCCATCCAGTCTCTCGCAATTTTGTTATAGGTCGATTTGAGGTCCATTTATGGAGGGGAAAGAGAGAACTAGAGGAATGTTGGTTCAAATATAAGGGGTATCTGCGTCACACACGGATGCGACAAGGCGAACAAGTCTCGTTGCGTATTCCCGTGCTTCATCTTCGGGTAAATCCTCCCCCATCTCTTTCTTCCAGAGTTTCTGGAATTCTTTGATAGGGTCGCCGCGTAATTGCATCCTTCCCCTTATACCTATGGCAACACAGAAAATGAAATGCTTTCCAATGAAGAAATTCACCCCAACTCAACTCGAAGATTATGTGCATTCTTCCGTATCCTTGGCAATATCAAGCGCCGAGAGCTTTTGAAGCATCGGCACGATAGGCACACCAATCGCAACCCTCAGAGGACTTCGGAGCTTTCTTCTTACAGAGGCATGTATGAGCATCGATGACTGCCTGCTCTACCCAACTATCATCGCCTCTGTACGCAATGAGCTGCTCATCGAAGACGAGCTTGCCATCGAAGACATCTTTGCCGGTATCTGCATTCACGTACACGAAGTATCCCGTGTTATTCACCTTGAACCCATTCTGTCGTAGGAGCCACTGGTAAATCTCCATCTGCCGCTTGTACCCCTCTTTCCACGGTGTCCCGTCATTGAGGTCTATTTCCTTGGTGGTGCTGGTGGATTTGTAGTCTACAACGATCAATTCTTTCTTGGGATTCATCCAGATGTCATCCACCGCTCCCGTAACAAGAAGATTGGTAGGTTTGTGCAAATACTGCACGCCTTTGAAGTTCTCCCGCCATATGTCGATATTAGGATGCCGGAAGGGGACAGCGTTCACTTTGTACCTCTTCATGAGTGGATGCGGCTTGCCTGCGGCCCTACACACATCAAACTCCTTCTTGAGAAGCGTGTCCGTTGCAGTATTGAGGGTGAAAGCAGGACCCGAGACACGATCGACGCCCAGACGACGATCGAGGTAGAAACACCGTGGGCACTCCAGCAAACGCTCCAGACGTGTTCTACTGAGCTTGTAGGGCTCTTTGGAATGGGGGTCGAAGAGGTTACGAGTACGAGAAGACATTGGCAGCAGAATAGTGCTAAATCTCCGCGAGATGTAATAAAGGACCGTGTCTAACAATTAAGCCAGATGCAATCATTTCATCCATCAAATCTTTTACGCGGTCGCCTTCTTCGGGATCTACTCGGCTAATTCCAAATAAATGCTTAATACTTTGAACTGCATTGTCATAAGCCAGACCAAATTGATCTTTAATCAAAAAAATAACAGCGTTACTAATCTCAATTTTGCTGATTTGATCAAGGCGTCGCTCTACCCCATCTGCAGGAGTTCTGAAGGTCGAAAACTTTCTTCCCACATTATGAAGAAAACCTTTATCTTCTTTAATCTTTTCAATCTCCCCATCTTTTATGGCCAACCTAATGGCCAATTCGAAGTTAGTCTGAATATTTGATCCAGCACGCGCTACTCCAGCCAACTCCTTTACTCTTTCCAAAGCCAAATCGATATGAATAGGCCCTTCATCTTTAACGATACTTACAACAATATCTGAAAATTGATGCACTCTTTTGGAATCCATTACCACCTCTCTCTTGCATCTGGTTTTTGACTTTATATATTCGATTCCACAATGAGACTTTTTTGGAGGGACAGTCTTCAAAAGAGTCTCTTCCCCCAAATCTATTGCTGCACTCTCTGTTGTTTTTTTGGCTATTGTTTGGCCATTTATTGCGCGGCTCACATTTTCAACAAGAATACTGACAGCCATTTCTCGGTTTTTAAACCATTCTGTCGACCAAATCCGATGTAATTTCCATCCCATGCCCTGCAGAATTTCTTGCCTCAAAATATCTCTATCTCTTGCATACCGAGAGCTGTGATACGAAGCTCCGTCACATTCTATTCCAATAGCATAACCCGTAGAATTGTTCGGATCTCTTACAGCAAGATCGATTCTGAATGAACCCACTCCCACCTGAGGATCTACTTTAAACCCTCTCAGTTCCAATTCTCGACGAACAGAATCCTCAAAATCATTTGTCTCTTCTGCTAGTAGCTTTATGGGCTCTTTTCTTTCATTCAAGAAGCCGGTCTCGGCGTATTGTATGTAATTCTTAAGTCCAACGGGTCCCTTGCTCTCCGGATTAATGCCTACCAACTCGGATGATCTTACTGACGTGACCAAAATCGTTTTCCATTTAGCTCTTGTTACAAGCACGTTTAATCTTCGCCAACCTCCTGTTGTATTTAATGGACCAAAATTCAGTGACATCTTTCCATCTTGTGCCTTTCCATAACCTACGCTGATGATGATTACATCACGTTCATCTCCTTGTACGTTCTCCAGGGATTTAACAAAAAATGCTTCTGCCCTTTCAGGGTCCATTAGTGCTGTGAGATCTTTATGTGTTTGTAATTCTTCCTCAAGGGCATCTTCAATCGCTTCCTTCTGTGATGCATTGAAAGACACAACCCCAAGTGTCTTTTCTGGTTCAGATTTTAGTTGTTCTATGATCAGTTTAGCCACGTGTCGGGCCTCTTTTCTATTTATTCTGCTGCCCCCTCTGTCCCATACTCCATCCGGAACATATTCCAAAACTACCCCACTTTTTTTGAGATCAATGCTCGGCGATGGAAATGTGATCAAATGATTCTCGTAGTAGTAATGATTGGAGAAATTGATCAATCTTTCGTCCCGACTTCGATAGTGCCATTTTAAATCAGTCTCTTGGAAGAAGGGAACTGACGCCTTGCAATCATCAAGTAACGACTCAAGTTCTTCTATCTGTCCTTCCTCCCATTCATTCGAGTCGTCTTCGAGATTGGTTCTAAAGAACGAACTTGGAGGCAACTGATTAGAATCGCCAGCCACTACTACTTGTTTCGCTCTTAAAATGGAAGGTATTGTTTCAGGTGTTGGCAACTGAGAGGCTTCGTCGAAAATTACGAGATCAAAATGAAATGAGCCAGGCTTTAAAAAGGTGGATACCGAGAGAGGACTCATTAGAAAACATGGCTTAAGAGCTTGCAAAACCTGTGGGATTTCATTGAAAAGCACTCGTAGTGGCTTGAGTCGTTTCTTCTTTTCCATCTCTTTTCTCAAGATTCCAACACCACTAGAATTACCCACTCCAGTGTGAGCCCCTTTCACCTCTCTGGCATTTTGAGCCGGTACTGCGATGGTATTCAATAGATTGAGCCGCATGACTCTTTCATCCAGCAATTTGTATTTATGAATCAAATCAATTTGAGAACTTCCTGAAAATTCATTCAGAATTGGATTCGAATGGAGCATTGCACCTATCCAAAGAGAATAGAATCTTTTTCTGAATATTTCAGGGGCATTCAGAAGCTGTTCCTTATCTAATTTTTCCACGAAAGAGAGAATGGCACCATTTTTACAACGATCGATAATTCGAGAGATTGTCTGCCAATTACGAGCCTCAGACTGGCTAAAACCGGCAAGGACCTGTTTGGCCGAATGCTCTACATTAGTAAGCTGATCAGTATCTACCCTCGTCTTTGCGAGAAGACCATTGGGCCAATAAACCATCAACTGCTGCTGAACATCAATAATGTCCTGCTTTGAAGCTTTCAAAATATCTACTAGAGCTGAAAAGTTATTTGACGTCTCTGCGATGAATATAGGGCGTTCGACTAAAGACACTTTTGCTAAATCCAGCCATTTTTTGAAGGAAATGGCAGTTTCATATTTTCGTTGGATGTACACGAGCTTCTCAAAAATGTTTTCACTTACATCCAATTCATCCAAAGACAATTCCCCAACCTTCTTAGTAAATTCATCCTCAGAAGACAAGAATTCTTGGGAACAATCTTTTGCCTCATTTAGTAAAGAGGAATTGAGTTTGCCAATTTTGTCCAAGACAGTTTTACATCCCCTTTTGTCCTCTAGATAACGCAGGTTGATGCGCGAATACCAACTTGGATATTTCTGAAAGTGCTTTTTAAGAACTCCTAATACTTCCTGTGGAGTTCCAGAAGAAAAGGATTGAAATTTTCTAAGACACAATTCTTTCTTCTGAAAGATATTCTCACATTCAATGATTTCCTTAAGCTTATCATCAAGTTCTTTGAGGCTCTTTTTGTCCCAATTAGGTGGCAATTGATCGATTTTGGAAAGCGCTTCAAAAACCTCTATTGAAGCAAAGAGATCGAAAATTGATAAATCGATTACTTTGAACAAATTGGAGAATTTCCGTGTCTCGCTCATTGTAGCTTCACAAAAAGAGACCAATCTCTGTAAATGCTGCTCAAGGAGTTCCTGTGTTGACACATCAATGCCACCTGATTTCATCCCTCTAAGTGGATGGGAATCTCTTTTGCTAAAAAGAGCTGCATTATCACGAACTTCTCGAAGAAGATCTTCCGCATGATCTAAATCCTTTAATGATACTTGTAGGACATTAGTCCAGGGCAGGGGCGCCTTGGTCAGAGAAATACTATTGAGAGTTTCAAATCTGCCATAGGCATTAAATACACTTATCGATAGTTCGTTTTTCGTGTCATGTAGAGCTCTGACGTAATCATTCAGGGATCGTCTACTTTCGACCATCTTTGTAAGATCCTCGTTAAAGTTTTTTGCAATCTTTATATCATCATTTGACTCAAGTGATCGCTTTAGTTCATCAATTACCTTCTTTTTTCCTGATTTAACGCCATGTGCTTCCAGGCAATATTGACCCAAACCAATAGATTGCAGACGCGAATGCACAACATTCAATGCGGCCATTTTGGAGCTTACGAATAGAACCTTCTTTTTTTGGGCGAGCGCATTGGCGATAATGCCTGTTATAGTCTGGCTTTTACCTGTGCCTGGTGGGCCATGAATCACAACATTCACTCCTTTGGCGGCCAAAGTAATTGCTCTCAACTGACTCGAATCCGCTTGTACGACAGGGATTGGGATTTGATCCGGAGTCTGCATATCATCTAACTCATCATCGAGATTTACGCTTTCAACTACCTCTCCACCTAAATGAGCAATGGCTTGCACCAAAGTGCTGTTCCTCGCTTGTGCATCAAGTATCTTTAAATCTTGATAGATTGCGAGAGATTCAAAGCTAAAAATACCGAGCCAGGCGCGTTTGGTTACCTTCCAGCCATTTGCCTTCACCTGTTTTTCTATTGATTGAAGGAAAGAATCTATTTCATCGAAATCAAATTCCTCTGGGATTCCAGGCAGATCGATCTCCTCCCGTTCTTTTAAATAGTATCTGATTGCTGGATTCAAGATCACATCTTCGTCTGCCATAATCAAATCAAGCGCCTTACTTGCGCCATTATATTCAAATTCGCACGGAATCATTATTAACGGGCTTTCGGATTTTCCCATCATAGCATCTGACCATTCAAGACAACCCATTGCTAAATACAAAGTATTTACGCCACGTTCGGTTAGGGTAAGACGGGAGTTATCAAAAATTTTCCTAGTCTTACGTCTTAAGTCTCCAAGGTTTTGGCATATGAAATTTATGTCACCTTCATGGAATACGTATTCTTCATTATCAACACGGGGATCTTCATCTAACTGTAACTGAAGAGATTTTTTCGATTTTTTCTGGACAAAAGGAAGCTTTATAGACCCATTATCTGATAGTAAAACATTTGCTATCTGATTTAAATCCGCAGATTCAACTTCAAGCTTTGCAGCTCGCGATCGATTCAATCCTAGAAGCGGATTAGATTTTGAGACGTCAATAAGTCTTTCCTGCCATCTTTTTAGAATGGCCCCCAATTGTTCTGGAATGGATATTTTAACTTGTGGCATGATTTTCTAATAAGGAAATGGTCATCTGACCTGGTAAGTAGAGCAAGGCATCCAAGAAGAGACATCCGGCTCGGCTGTCCCAGAGTTAGCTGATCGAGGTTGCCCTCATCACAACGCTCTGACCGAGGCACGGATGCCTCTTTCTGCGTTGTTTGAGGGCGCTCCCCACTAAGGGGAGGCATATAACTCTGGGACGCCGAAATAGTAGCAGAGCTTCTGTTTGTGACTAGGTTTGGCTAGTGTAGTGCCTCCGATTTGCCTCGCCAATCTTTACAATGAAAACACGCTTCAGTAAGCCAAGTTGATTGTATAGTTATTTTGGAGGCACTACACTAGGATGAGGGCAGTATGAGCATGGTTAATCAGTTTGGTATCGTTATTGCCCTTGATGAGAATGAACCGCCGCTCCTCTTAGAAAGACTGATACCACATCAAACAATCATTGCGGATTTGGATGCAGTGGACGTGTATATTCTTGGAAGTACAGGCTGTCCGTTCTCTGAGAGGGCAGGACAGCATTCGCAAAAATTGAGGGCTATTACAATGGCAGCTATTTGTTTGAAAGAAGAGCGAGATAATCTAGAGAAGAAGAGCAGCGAGAGAATAATTTCCGCGTGGAGCGCTGGATCTCGACAGGAGGAGATCGGGGCGGAACTGAAAAAACTAGAATCGGAGTACAGCACCACTTACAGCAGTCTTGCCACCTTCTTAGACAAAATTTTTGAATGGCGACGAAGGAAAAATGAAAAACCCCTTACGAAGGAAGGCATCTTGAAAAAGATTACCGAGTTCACAGAAAAATTTCCCAGGTACGACGCTCCTCCGGAGGAGCACTATATCTATCAGGCACGTTTTCAGGAATTTATTACAAGAATAAGAAGTCAGATAGGTCTCACTAATGAGATCGAATCCCATACAGTTGCAGTTTTCGACTCTTCCTATATTTGTCCGGGTTATTCAAAAAATAACAAGCTATTTAGTGAAAAGACGAATATGTATGGCCAGCGGTATATGGGTATTCGGTTCTACATTCTGCCTTTATTAAAGAAGTATATTGAGGATTTTTTTGCGGAAAAGGAAAGTGATGTAATACGTTCCGATGTATCTACGACAAAGTCTGAGGACAGGAAGCCAATACTCTCGACCGAAGATGAACGGATGAATCCAGATGGCGAATGCATCCCCCTCGACACAAATATCTCCCTGCGTCATAAAGGTAAGCCTGTTGGCTTTCATTACGATGTTGGGAATGGTTGGTTCCTTGCAAGACTTTCACCATTACAAGTGCGAATCGTGCTACATCTTTACGATCTCTGTACAAGAAAGGGTCTCGATCGTGGCCAAAAGGTTTCTTTGTTGGCTCCAGCACTGCGTAATAGGAAGACGGAAGAAACCAGTACTAACCGTTCCATCAACACACACATACGCAATATCAACGTTGCCAGTACCACTCGCGGATTGCCCCCCATTATTGAGCACATCAGTAAAGACATTTGGGCGATCAATCAACGGTTCGATTGTGTTTGGCGTAAAAAGAAGAAAGAACAGTCACCAATGTAGTCACTAGTGACTCACTACTACCTGGTGACTTTGTATATTAGGGAACAAACCCATCACTTAATTAAGAGGACTTTTCTGCTGTCACAATCGCATTCCTGCTCAAACAGAAGAAGAAAACGCTTACCTGCATTCTCTCTTGAGAGAGAGCAAACCAATCTCTCCCATTGACGAAAACATGCAGTGAACAGGTTTATCGCCTCGCCTTTTTAAATTTCTCGGATGCGTATGGCGTTACTCCATGTTTCAGACATCGGCTTGGCAGCAGCGATCTTGTATGAAGACGGAAAACTACTCGGTGTAGATCGCTCGAAATCCCGTGTCGAGTTCATTTTTGAGAACACGCCAGAACTTCGAGAGGTGATACGAACGTACTGGAGTAACGAGCTTCGCTGCCCAGCACAGTCTCTTCTGCTTTCGTTCAAGAGAGCCAAACACATTCTCCATGACTACCAGTCCGTATGAAGACCATTCCACATCAGTTTCAATACTTGGCCCATATTGCCCGTCGATTCCCTCCCGAGGAAAAGCCCCCGTAGGCACAGGTAAAGACCGGCACGACATCAAGACAAACGTACCGTTCTTCCCCGAATCTCGTATGGAAAAGGCTACAGCACATTCTGCAGAAGGGCAAGGCAACAAGCCCCGAAGCCATCATATTTTTAACTCCTTTACCTCCCAAATTTATGGATGAATTCACCAAGATCGTCGAAGAAGTGTCCGACGATGGCTACGTCGACGCCGACCTTAAAGAGTATCCCCTGATTGACCAGGGATCGTACCCAGCAACATGCATTGAAGTACGTAAAGTGGACGATCCGTACAAGCAGGCAAAGCCTGGGAGCCAAGTGCTCAAGCTCCTTTTTGAGCTTGACGAAACGTATGAAGATGCTCAAGGAGAAACGAAAAAATTTCACTTGTACAGCAAGCCTTTCCGCTTTTTCTTCGGAGAAAAGGCCAGTCTGTACCAGTTGTGCCTGTCCCTCACGGGACAGCTCCCTGTTTTCTCTTTAGTGGCAACAGCGGAAGGACCGAAACGTCGGTTCAAGTATGACCAGTTTCTCCACATGAAATGCAACATTTTTGTGAAGCATCGCGCACACGAGGGGCGGATGTACGCAAACATCGTTGACTACGCTACGAACGCTGAACAACGAGCACACAACTGTTCCCTACTCCCAACATGAGGAACGACTTCTGTCGTCTGCGGCAGGTCCCCATTCTCCAGGTGGCACAGCACCTGGGGATGGACCTCGTGCGTTGCGGAACGGGGGTATGGGCTCTCCGGGACCCCGATCACCCAAGGGAACCCACCTCGCTCCGGATCTTTGAGAAAACAAACACGTTCAAACGTTTTTCTGGCATGGAGATTGGGGGAACCTCTGGTGGTTCCCCTATCGATCTCGTCATGCATATACAGGACTGCCCATTTCGGGAGGCAGTGGGATTCCTTTCCCTTCATTTCCCATGAGCACAGCACTTTCGGACCTTGTGGCACAACATGAGACATTTCATCGCGATCTTCCATCGGAGATCCGTGAATACCTCCACAACCGTGGCATTAGCGACGAGATCATTGAGAACCGCATGATCGGCTTTTGCTCATACAATAACCAGAAATGGATTACTCTTCCACAGCGCGACTCTTCCGGGAAATACCGAGAAATGGTCCTGCGCAAACCTCCGGGAGCACCGGCATCGCAGATCCGCTACAAAGTCCCCAAGGGTGGGAAGGCATGCCTCGTGAATGCTGATCGTCTCGCAAAGGAACCAACCACAGACATCGTCCTCGTCGAAGGTATTCTGGATGCCTATGCTGCCATTTCCGCCGGACTTCTGGCCATTTCGAGTTCCACGGGAGCGGGGACATTCCTGGACGAATGGATCACGCAGATTCCACAGGATCGTCGCCTGATTTTCTGTTTTGACTCCGACAAAGCGGGAAAAGAAAGTATGAACACACACCTGTTCCGATTTTCCCAAGCACGACCGGATCTTCATCTCTGGAAAATCGATCTACCAGAGATGGGTCCTGGGAAGAAGGATCTCACAGATTTCTTCCTCTCGAGTACCGCACAAGATCGGAAGGCTGCTCTTCTTGCTCTTGCTCAGCCCTACACTCCACCAAGTCCCACGGCATTCCTCATGGATCAATTCGGTGATGAAGGGTACGTGCCGATCCTCCCCACTCAGGCATTGCATGGTGGAGTGGGCTACTACGCCCTCACCCTCTTGAAAAAGGGGACACCCACCTCCGTCATGGTGACATCTTTCCGTGAAATGTTCCCATGCACGGGAGAAGAATTGACCAGGCGCAAGTTTCTTCCGATTCGTCTCCCTATGCCCGATGAGAAGTCTGTGCGATGGGAGCAGAAACAACTCTTTCAGTTCCTACAAAATGAGGGAGAAGTTCTGACTCTTAGCGACGCATTCCACTATGTGGAGGATACCTACCGCAAGTTCATCGACATCCCAGAGCAGCGTTTCTACGCGGTACTTTCGCTCTGGACCCTCGGTACGTACTTCTACCGCCTCTTCCCAGCCTACCCATACCTTCACGTGACCGGCCTCAAGGAAAGTGGAAAATCAAAGACCGTTCAGATAGCTGTGCTCCTTTCCTTCAATGGAGAACATGTCACGAGTTCTTCGTCATCTGCGTCGATCGTGCGACTCGTCGATGCCAATGGGGCGATGCTCGGGGTTGATGAAGCCGAGAACCTCTGGAATGGGAAGGACCAGAACAGTAAGGACATCCAAGACGTGCTCCGCAGCGGCTACAAAGTGGGTATTTGGGTGACGAAGTGTGAGGCGGACCCTACCACGGGCAACCACCGGGTCATCCGGCTTGACCCCTACTCTCCGAAAATCCTTTCCGGCATCGCGGGTCTCGAGGATGCCCTCTCCTCCCGGTGCATCGAGATCGTCATGCAGAAAACAACCAACAAGTCTCTCGCCAACAGCGAAGTAGACCCTTCCTCCAATGATTGGTCTGATCTGCGCGCGATCATCTACCCGGCAGCGCTCATGTCGTTCCCCCTTATTCATACGGCTATGCAAGAATTTGACCTACAGGAACTGTATTCCCGAGAGGCCGAACTCTGGCGTCCACTCCTCGTCGTTGCGCGGGTCGTAGACCCCAGTCTGAAGCTCTTCGGCGAGATCTTGTCCTTTGCCCTTGAACGACAGGCCAAGCGGAAAGAATCCGAAACAGACACGGATGCACCTCGCATCCTCAGTTGCATTCAAGATCTCATAGGTTCATTCCCGGAGAAGTGGTTAGCGACGGAAGAGCTCTTCGATGCGCTGAAAATGGAAGATGACTTTTCATGGCTGGGTGATGAGAAGAATAAGTCTCGACGCGGTAAATGGCTGAATGAGAAACTGAAAAGGCTCGGCCTCTGGGACGGACCTGGACAGCTCCGGAGTGTCGATGGGAAGAAGGCACGTGGGTACCTCCTGAAACAGGCAGCTCTCTCGGATGCATGCAAACGCTTCGGATTGACCTCCCCTCCTCCCCAGGAGAGTTCCCCTGTTACCGATCCACAGTTTCCGCATCAACATGCGACAAAAACGGTAACAGTGCAGACAGATTATCTGTTACCGGTTCCTCCGCAAAAGGAAGCCATTTTTACCAATCGGTAACAGCAGAACACTTCCCTACCATCCTATGACCTCCCCCAAGAAGATCATCACCAACCGTGAGAATGCCCAGAAGAGCACGGGTCCAAAGACCCCTGAGGGCAAGGAAGTCTCGAAGATGAACGCTCTCCAACATGGCATTTTGACGAGTCACCTGTTCATCCCGACCAGCGCAGACCCCACGGACTCCAAGGGGTTTGCTGCATTCCTAGAACTCTTCTTCGAGGAAATGCAGCCGGAGGGGATTCTGGAGACCCTCCTCGTGGACCGTCTCTTTGCAACCTTCTGGCGCTTGCGGCGTCTCCACATTGCGGAGACCGGCTTCATCCGGAAACAGGTGGACCCTCACTCCATGCAACAGGCCCTGGAGAAGATAGAAGAACACGGGAATGCCAGAAAAGATGTCGAAAACGGCTTCTTCCGCCGTATGCGTACGAGCCATGGGTGCTCCCTTCTGGCAGATCACTGGGGAGTCATTGCTAAAACAGTACAAGAGCGCGGTCTACCGCTCCCGGAAGGAATGGCTTACGCAGTGGATTGGGAGCTTGGCGGACGGTCTGGTTTTCACAAGGCGGAGAGTTTCAGTAATTTCAATTACATTGTCCTGAACAAGGGTGGGAATAAACCCCTGAGTGCAGATGATGAGAAGAAGTTCAACGAATATGCATTGGAGTGTGCGAAGGATCTCTACGGACTTTTCCGCAGTGTGGCGGAGGTCTTGGAGTTAGACGAGGAACACGTACAGAAGGCAGATTTACAGTCGAAGATGCTTCCACCACTTTCCGATCTCGAAAGACTCCAACGCTACGATGCACACCTGCAAAAAACTTTTCTGCAGACACTCCATGAGCTCCAGAGAATACAGGCAGTGCGTCTGGGGAGGCCCGCACCGCCCTCTGCGGCGCTGGATGTGACGCTAAACAGCGATGGTGGGTTCGTTCCGTAATTTTTTCGTATGCACTTGCCTTGTCTACTCCTCCCATCGACCCACAGGCCATTCCTCTCTCGGTTGAAGAATGTCGCCGCCTCCTCGATTGGAAGGACGCAAGCGATGAGGAAATTAAGGAGTTCCTCGCTGGACTTCGCACTTTCCTCGATCGCTTCCTCGATGATTATTTTCGGGATGAGCACATTTTGTAATTATTTCAATTTACTTCATATTACTTTATGATGCATTATCTACCTCTCTCCGATACCCGATTCGATGATCTCCCCTATCACATGACTATGCCCGTGACTCCCCAACGAGAGTTCTTCACACTCCAAGAAGTGGCTGACAAGCTCGGCTTTAACCGCATGACAGTCTACCGCTATGTCGTAAAAAAGAGACTGCCTTCCTATAAATTTGGTCGTCATTACCGCGTACGGAAAGATGATTTTGAGAACTTTATTGTCCACAACAAAGTATGAATACTCCAACGCGAACAAAGGCTGTCCTCTACTGCCGCGTATCCTCACAGCAGCAGAAAAAGGACGGGCATGGACTCGAATCGCAGGAGCATCGTGGTCGGCAGTATGCCGAGGGGCAACGCTACAAGGTGGTAGGCGTGTTCAAGGACGATATCACCGGGGGACGGGTGGATCGCCCCGGCATGGAGGGGATGCTGCAATTTCTGGAGGAGCATTCGACCCCGGAGGAGCCCATTGCTGTTGTTGTGGACGACATCAAGCGATGGGCGCGGGATGTGGAGGTGCACTTCTTGCTCCGCGCCGCCGTGGAAGCGCGGAATGGCGTTCTCGAAAGCCCGAACTTCAAGTTCGGCGACAGCCCCGAGGACAAGTTCAACGAGACAATCATGGCGGCTGCCGCAGAGTTGGAGCGCAATCAGAACAAGCGACAGGTGATCCAAAAGATGAAGGCACGACTGGAGAAGGGTTACTGGTGCTTCGATGAACCACCCGGATTCAGGTACATCAAGCACCCCGAGCACGGGAAGCTCCTCGCGATCGATGAACCGAAGGCGAGCATTATTCGGGAAGCGCTGGAGGGTTTCGCGTGCGGCAGGTTCCCGACCCGCGAGGAGATGCGGCGCTTCCTCGCTGAAAAGGGATTCACGCATCGGGGGAAGAGCGGTATCGTCTATGCGGAGCAGGTCACCCGCCTGCTCACGCGGGTCCTGTACGCAGGATGCGTCGAGTACAAGCCATGGAAGGTCAGCATCCGTAAAGGGCAACACCAAGGGCTCATCAGTATGGAGACTTTTATGCACATCCAAGAACGGCTGAAAGACAACGAACGAACGCTACAGCGGAAAGACATTCACGCGGATTTCCCGCTCCGTGGCTTCGTTCTTTGTAGTTCTTGTCGGCAGCCGATGACCGCAGGTTGGACACAGGGACGGAATCAGAAGTACCCGTACTATCGCTGCAAAACGAAGGGGTGCGCCCTGCACAACAAGAACATCCCCAAGAAGAAGATTGAAGGTGAATTCGAGCACCTGCTTTCGCAGGTCAAGCCGCGCAAGAACATCCTCGAAATCATCCGCATCGAGCTGCTTGCATTGTGGAACAAGAAGATCGGCGATGTGGAGGCGATCCGGCAGAAGCGCAACGCGCGTCTCGAAACGGTCAAGAAGGACATCAGGGAGTACTGCGACCTCATCAAGACAGCAAAAAGCCAGACCGTCCGTGGGACATACGAGGAACGGATCGAGGAGCTGGAAATGGAGCAGGTACGCCTCGGGGAGAACATCCAGAAGACCGAGGCCCGCAACTTCGAGTTTGAACCGGCACTCGACAAAGTGATCGAGTTCATCAAAGACCCCTTCCTCATGTGGAAGACGGGCGATCTCGCTCAGAAGAGGCTCGTCCTCCGTATGGTCTTCGACGAACTTCTCGTCTACGACCGTGAGAAAGGGTTTTACACCGCTACTTTTTCGCTTCCTGTAGAGCTTTCTTGCGTTCCTGAACTTGATCGAATGGAGATGGTGGAGATGCCGGGAATTGAACCCGGGTCCAACGTGTGAACGCGGTATCCGTACTGTCATGTCCGTTTCGCATCGCCCTGCCATAAGAACCGGACGAAGAACGGCAGGGAGGGTCGATGCTTGGTGACGACTCCCGTCGCATCGCGCCACGTCGCTCGAGAGCGACGGTGGCATGCGGGAATCCGCCTCGCGAATGGCATCACATCCCCGTAGCGAGGATCAGAGGAGTGATGTGTTCTCCGGAAAGGGAGAACTTAAGCGAATGCCGGCACGAGAGCAGGAGTCCGGTTAAAGACATCCATCTTCTCGAGGGCTTTCGCCATGACACTGTTTTTGGCAGTTGTCGTTTGCAACCGTGGGTTCGCCCCGCAGTAGTGCAAGCACACTACAGGGCATGGGAACCGTTGCCATCCCAGACAGAGACATCACGCATCCAGTATCACGCTGTCGAAGCCTTTCATCCCCGCGAAGTACAGCTCGCTACGCTCGCAGACTTCACGGCACCGCCATATTTACTATGAGCAGTGACGTACTTCGCACCATGTAGTGCCACGCTTGCCGTGCAGTCAACGAAGTTGTACTGCTACGGGAGCGTCTACTACTGTGGCTTTCTGATCGAACGTACTGAGTAGCGCCTATCATTGATGGAGCCGTTGCTGCCACAGAACTACCCATAGTGTACCACAAAATGTGGCTGCAGGAGACCTGCTACTTCCCCTGTCGTAACTGGCGCTTCTTCGAGAGCCCCTTGTTCGGCGCCGTCTTCACGTCGCGCGGGACTGTCACTTCCCTAACCTCCTTCTCCTCGCCCCCCACTTTTCCTTGGGCGTTCCGGTGGAATTCCTTGTGCCTCTTCACCATGTCCTGGTGAAATTTTTGATGGTCGAGCGTCACCTGCGCATCCGTCATGTTCCGGTGCTCCTGGTGCCACTTCAAGTGCAGCGCATTCTGTTCCCTATGCCAAGCATCGTGATCCCCCCGCGCACGTTCGGGGTCCATCTTCTTCCAGCAGAGCACCAATTCCTTCCCGCGCCCTTTAC
>JACPKC010000006.1 GCA_016187225.1 Candidatus Berkelbacteria bacterium
GCCAGCTTGCCGATGACCGTTCCGATCCAGTTCGCGGGAGATGGTCGAACCCGACCGACCAAGCCGTCGACCGATCTCATTTATGCCCATTCCCTGACCTCGCCAAACCGCAATCATATCTCGCTCCTGACCGACTAATTGGGTGTGATGGGTTGTGTGTTTCATACACCTCGCACTTTAATGCAAGGTGTTGCAATTCCAATGTGAACTTAGCTCGTAGAAAAATGAGTTCAAGTGGAGTATAATAGGGACTTCAATATGCGCCCGTAGCTCAGCGGATAGAGCGTCTGGCTTCGGACCAGAAGGTCGGGGGTTCAAGTCCCTCCGGGCGCGCCAAGTAATATGGTGGCTATGGTGAAATGGTTATCACAAGGGGTTGTGGTCCCCTAGTCGAGGGTTCAATTCCCTCTAGCCACCCCACTAATCAGTGCGCCCGTAGCTCAATGGACAGAGCGCCAGCGTTCTAAGCTGGGCGTTGGGGGTTCGAATCCCTCCGGGCGCGCCAAACGGGCCTGTAGCTCAGTGGTAGAGCAGTTGCCTCTTAAGCAATTGGTCGTGGGTTCGAATCCCACCAGGCCCTCCAGGGCCCTATCGTCTAATGGTCAGGACAGCACTCTTTCAAGGTGCAAATGCGGGTTCGATTCCCGTTAGGGTCACCAATAACAAACTAATCGGCTTTTTTGAAGCCAACATGCGGGACGCGCGAAGCGCGTCCCAATGGTTTCTGCCTGAATTTCGCCCAGAATCCAGAGGAGAATTCGCCAAAAATGAATCCAAATCCGGCGCGCTGGCGCGCACCTGTTTTTCGCCAAGGAGAAGGTTCGAGCCAATCATTCTGCTTGTGTGAAAGATTGTAGATTTCTTCTTCGAGCGACTTCTTCTCGGACAATAGTTTTCCTTTTTGTAAACGATAATCTTCTCGGTCAATTATTTGGTCGAAGTAACCATTAAGAAGTCGCTCTAACTTTTGCGCCAAAGAAGAAATCTTTTCTTGTTTCTCTTTCACACAAGCAGTCAAAGACTGGGCGGATTTTCCGTGGTCTTGCAGAGCAAGACGATTGAGTTCTTCCGCCCAGTTTTTGGGCAAAGAAACTTTTTGAATTAAGGATGATAACTGGCGATTTAATTCTTCTTGACGAATACAAGGTTCTTCACACTTTACACTTTTATTTTTCTTGGTGCAGTGATAGTAGACATATTCGTGAACATTGCCATTCTGCTGTTTCTTAACCTTGTATTCGCCAGTTATCATCATTCCGCATGAGGCACAGGAAATGAGGCCACAGAAAGGTTGTGAGTCGTTTAGAGGCTTTCTGTCGGATTTACCGCGAAGTTTCAACATTTCCTGCGCCTGATCAAAAAGTTTCTTTGAAATGATTGGCTCGTACTTTCCTTCGTGAGGCTCGCCACCATAGCGGAAGAGTCCGGTGTAAAAAGGATTGGAAAGAATTGAAGTCGCACGAGATTTGTGGATTTTCTTTCCGGTTTTTGAAAAGAGATTGTGCTTCGCCAAAAAATTTGAGACATCTTCCAGTCTATTGCCACCTTTTACATAAAATTCAAACGCTTGCTTGATAACTTTGGCTTTCTTTCTATCAACGACAACTGTTTTTGTTCGTGAGTCATTGATATATCCGACAGGAGCAAGCGTTGGATAATCTCCATTACGAACTTTTTGGCGCAAACCTCTTTTGGTATTTTCGGAAAGAGAATCCACATAGTATTTGCTTTGCCCGAAAGCCATGTTCAACATAAATTTACCTTGTGATGTGGAATCACACCAAAACCTGACTTTCAGAAAAAGTCTGTCAAAAACCGGAAAGTCTAATTCTGGAGCGGGAGACGGGGATCGAACCCGCGTATCAAGCTTGGAAGGCTCGCGCACTACCATTGTACTACTCCCGCCTATTTGCAATAGGGTAAACAGTGAAGGGTAATAGGTTACGCTCTACTTGTCAACGCTTCTTGTTTCTCTGCGGAAAAATAAATTGCATATACCCAAGCGCTAGGGCCACAATTAGGCCAACTGCTACCACAAAAAACAATGCCGATTATCTTCGGCGGCAAATCCCAACCGAGCTAAGTATCATAAAATCTAGTATATCATCTACTGAGTCATTGAGAATCTATTTCAAAACAAATGATGTGTTATGAGTCTTTACGTATTCACTTGTGCAAAATGCAAAGGCGTGTTAAGAGAATTGCAGAGGAGATCCTTGTAGATTTCTTAAAATGCAAGTTTACAACCAGAGAAGGAGATGAGTACTTGTGGAGCCTAAGCAGGTATTCGCAGTAGATGCCCATATGAAGGCCGTGAATGAGTTTATGGTCGAAAGAGGATGGCAGCGACACTTATGCGGTACGTGTGGCAGGACTTTTTTCTCTAAGTCATCTACAAAAATAGATGTTTCGGTTTGTGGATGGCATAAGTGCAGTGGGGGAGGACATCCTTTTCGCACATATAGCAAGCGCAAGAAGATGCTCACGCCCGCACAAATCAGTGCAAGAATAAGTGAATACTTCCGCTCAGACGGTTTCGATCTGACAACCCCCATGAACGTAGTGAACTTGAGAGGTCGGACTGATCTGGTGATTGCTGGCGTGCAGATGTTTGATGACATTATTCACTTGAACCAGAAAATGCGGAAAGAGAAATTGTTCGTGGCGCAACCGTGTGTGCGTATGCAGTTTCAACCGCATGTTGAGGCGCAGGAAGGGACTTCAACCTCGTTCGTAAATGTTTGCACTGAAAAGATGGGAGCCGAATTTAGTGAGCATCTACAATTAGTAGACAACTGGTGCACGATCCTTTCAAAGCTCGGTCTCCACATGAAAGACTTTGTCATCATCATGAGAACATCTGACCACGATTGGGGGACTGGCAAATTCTCGACACTTGAACTCTTCTTCTCCTATGGAGGGCTCGAGATTGGAGACGCCGCTTACCTACTTATCCCACAGGCCAATCGTCCAACGATTCCGATCAGTGACATCGGGTTTGGACTTGAAAGGATAGCCTGGGCAGTTAACAAAACCACTTCCTACTTCGATACACTGATTCCGTGGACCGCAGGTGGCACGCGTGAAATGTTTGACTCATGTCGGACGGTAGCTCTTCTGCTTTTATGCGGTGTACAGGCGGCGAATAGGGGTCCCGGTCTCCAGTTTCGACGGTTTGCGAAAGTACTCAGCGAGAAGTATTACGGTGCGGATGTGTATAACAACATAGCGTACTACTTCGATTACTGGGCACAATTCATCAAACCGTTAACCAGCCGAGATGTCGTGGTTCAGCTTGCTCGTCTTGAGATCGAAAGATTCATCAATCTAAAAGTCTGCGACATATTAAAGCTTCCGCCTCCTCGTGACGAGACGACGGAAGCTTATCTCGATCGCTTAGTGTATACTTTTAATATCAACATTTACGAGTTGCGCAAAGCAATAAAAACATGCAAAACATAAAGGAAAAGGAGCAAATATATTTGTCGGGTGGTGGTAATGAAAAGCAATCATTCCCCCTCGACAAATTTTTTTTTCGCACAATACCTAAAAATGGACGCTTTTTATACATACCCATAGCACTTCGTGGTCATAAACTTTATCTGACTGCTCATTTATGGATGAAGAGTATCGTAGAACTTCATGAAAGAACAGATGTTCAATTTGAAACGGTAGATAATCTATCAAAATATCAAATCGATACCCTAAAGAAGTTCAATGGAATTTATATAGGAGGCGGAAACACATGGAGCTTAATCAAAGAGTTAAAAAACTCAGAATTTGCTAATACTTTGATTCAGTACATTAAAGCTGGTGGACATGTATATGGAGGAAGTGCCGGCGCTATTATTATGGGGAAAAGAATCGATACCAATGATGATGAAAATAAAGTAAATTTAAAAGATGTATCGGGCTTCGATCTTCTTAACGGTTTTTCAGTTGCTTGCCATTTCAGAAATGAGCAAAATGACCAATTTAAAGCATGGGCTGTAGGTAACAACTTGCCAATAGTGTGTTTACCAGAAGGAACGGGGTTGATCATAGAAGGTGGCACTGCTATATGTGCTGGTGTTAAGCCCTGTACTATTTATTTCGCTAACGGTGCAAAAAAAGATGTTAACCCTGATGAGTCTTTTGACTTATAAAAAACTACCCATGTCGTAATGACATGGGTATGGGAGATCGTATCCTTCAGAACAGATTCAATTCTCCTTTAACGATCTTTTGAGTGGTTTCATTGGCATTTGCCAAGTTGTGTTCAATGATCTCTTCGATCATTTGACGTTGGATGGGTGTTGCATTTCCGCCACAAATTTCAACAGATACGGACCAGGGATCCGATAAGCTTCTGCCCATCTGAGACGTTAGGTACACATATGTTTCAAGTCCTACCAGGCGGTAGATATCGTCCGAAATAAGGGAGGAAATTGCGGTGTAGAGTTTGCCCACATGGTAAAGAGGGTTCTTACCACAACAAGCCTCCATGCTCATGTGTCGAGTAAACGGAATGACGCCGTTGTATCGATTGCCCCGGCCGACAACCCCCTCGTCGCCGCTCTCAATCGCACTTCCGGTCAATGTGAGGTAGTAGTCAGATTTGCTCGGATTGTCCCTCGTGTTAAGCGAAACTTCGACATTGAACTGTCCAAACTGGGACGTCACCAATTGCTTGATGAGATTTTGCAAAGCCCTGAGTTTCTCGAAGTAGAACTCCTTACTCGGGGTGTGGTCTGCGACAAATGGAATACAGACTGTGATATCCATGCGTTTTTTGATACGTTTGGCCATAACCTTGATGTCCGTACCGACATATGGATGAAGCTTTTTAAACTCCTTCCCGTTCAGTGTGACTTCGACGAGTATCACAACCTTTTCCGTGGCGCTGAGTGGACTGTAAGCCACGGCCGTCGAGGTGTCGTTTGATCGCAGACTATTATCGTGGAAGACAGCGAACTCCTTCTGGGGGACCTCAAAGAAGAACTGACGTTCATTCTGTGTCGATCCATCAGCTTCATACACGACACCGGGGCCGGGGGCGAAGTGAGTATTATCCACGATCATGAGCCACTGGTTCAGATCGAGAACCGGCAGCACGTCCCCCAAATACTTGTAGACCGCTTCTTTGACGATTTCAAGATAGGGGATGGTCTCTTTTTGCCAAGTTCGTGTGAACCGGCAGTTGAGATAAAGTCTGATCGGCTTTTGCATTTCGCCGCCACCGAATTTGACCTTGGAAGCGCCTCCCGACAATGCAATTTTGTCAACCATATGGCGCAAAATTGTGCCATATTGCTTTAAGCAGTATAGCGAATAAGCTTGTGATACTTTTTCTGCGATTGCATCACATAGAGTGTCTGGGTGACCTATGCCTTTACGTTCCACAACTTCGAATTCAGTATTATCTATACAAGGTGCTCCTGATGAGTATATGAACAGATTATACTTATCCACATTTCATCCCTTCCACTTTAAGGTTTCAACTGGGAAGATCAGAAGATTTTAATCCTTGGTTTGATTGACTCAAAACCAAGGTAGCCGTGCAATACTTCAGGAATCTTCACAGTTCCGTCGGCCTGCTGATTATTCTCGAGAATGGTGAGCATTGTTCTAGTAGTCGCAACAGCAGTGCCGTTTAAAGTATGGACAAAATGCGTCTCACCAGAAACGCTGCACCTAAACTTGGTGTTCAAGCGTCTTGCTTGGAAATCAGTACAGTTTGAGGTGGACGTCACTTCGCCATAACCGCCACCCTCACCAATAAAGGGCATCCACGCTTCGATGTCATATTTTTTGTAAGCAGGTGTTCCTAGATCGCCCTTACACATTAGTAAAACACGATAAGGAAGTCTTAAGGCTTGGTAGAATTCTTCTTCAATCGCGAGCATCTCTTCGTGGGCGGCTTCGCTCTGACAAGGAAGAGTGAACTGATATAGTTCTACCTTGCTGAATTGGTGTACTCTATAAAGCCCTCTGTTTTCACGACCACTACTCCCAGCCTCAGTTCTAAAACAATGACTCACGCCAGATATCTTTATTGGAAGATCTTTTTCTGGAATCACTGTGTTGGCTAGATAGCCACCAATAGTAATCTCTGCAGTACCAATAAGGCTTAGTTTGCTATCCATTAAAGAGTAGATTTGACTCTCTGGCCCTCGTGGTGAAAACCCAGAGGCTGTTATAATCTCGTCCCGGGCTATCTCCGGTGTTGTCACCGGAGTAAATCCATGTTTGATTGCCAAGTCAAGTGCAAAACGGATGAGGCCTAACTCTATGAGCACGGCTTCATTTTTAAAGAAATAGAACTTAGAACCCGTGACTTTGGTTGCGGCCTCAAAATCCAGGATATCTAGCTTTTTGCCTAGCTCAACGTGGTCGAGAGGCTTAAAGCTAAACACAGTTGGTTCGCCGACATACTTGATCGGCATATTGCTGCGTTCATCCTTGCCCGGAGGCACATCAATAGCAACAAGGTTAGGAACTTTGAGCATCTCCTTATTATATTCACTACTAATACTCGTAATTTCATTCTTGAGAGTCGTAATATTCTTTTTGAGGCTTGCGACCTCAATTTTGAGCTGCTCCCTTGTAGACTCTTCTGCATCTTTGAACTGTCCAGCGATTTGATTTGAACGTCGTTGTTCCTGTTCAAGTCTCTGTCTCTTCCTCTTTAGCTGTCCATAAAGGTCAACAACTTTGTCCACATCGGCATTGGAATATCGCTCGTTTGTGTTTTGTTTGACCAAGTCCATGTTCGCTAAAATAAAATGGATATCTAACATGGCACCCATCCCCTTCTCTGATTGTAAAAGTGTAATTTGAGAAATCTGTTAAGATCTCTTCCATGATCCTCTTATCATGACCCTATGCTCTATGCAAGATAGTTCATACACTTTAGACTCTAAATGGTGATCCCAAGAGTATCCGAATCCTGTCAACGCTTACTGTCTCCTTGTGGTGCAACAAACTTCATATACCCAAGTGCGAGTGCTACCACAAGGCCAACAGTTACTACCAGAAATCGATACCGATTATCTTCGGTGGCAAATCCCCAACCGACGCTATACAGAAGTGTCAGGAGGCTACCAAAGAGAAAGCCATCAGCGATAACCCGGAATTTCTCTGAACTAAGTAGTCCGATCGCCATGAGTATCAGTGAGCCAATTAAGGCAACAATCGAGACATTACGGCTGTAGAGCTTCATCGCCTCCTGGTACGCGGTAAAGCTCGTATCATACAGTGCCTGTCTCTCTTTCTGTTCCGGTGTCTCCGATTCATTGGGGGCCACTCGTTCATCAAATACCAATGGATGCTCGGGCATCGTTGGCGCCGGATAAAAGGCGGCAATCCCTACGCCAACAAACGTTGCCAGTAACACGCCCGTGAAAAAGGTATAAACAACTCGTAGCATATACTCCCTTGCTTATGATTACCTGCATCATGGCATTGTGATCGTAAATAGTGAAGCCATCACATAATTCGCATAGGACTTGCACCAACCAATTTTCTTAGAGGAGATCATCATTTTATCATTGCAGGAAAAGCTGCAAGAGGTAAGCTGTTTTGCAAGATACACCACGCGTCAAGTTAATTTGTATTGTTGAGATTTATGAAAGAAAAATCTAAAGGAGAGAAAGTTGTCTACTTTGTCCGGCATGGGCAAAGCCAAGGGAATATTAGTCCTGTTTTTCAGGCACCTGACGCACCACTAAGTGAAAAAGGCGGGCAACAAGCTAAAAATATTGCCCAGCGAGTCTCAAAACTCTCTTTTGAAGCGATTATCTCTAGCCCATTTGAACGAGCCCAGCAAACAGCGGAAGAAATTGCGAAGATGACGGGTAAAAAAGTGGAGTATTCGGAACTTTTCGTCGAGCGAGTAAAGCCAACTTCTATCTATGGCAAGTCATTTACTGACGGAAAAGCGGACCGCACTTGGCGGGAGTGGAATGAAAGCCTGTTTACACCTGGCATGCGAATAGAAGATGGTGAGAATTTTGACGACATTATTTTACGCGCCGATAAAGCGCTTGAATATTTGTATAATCGAAAAGAAACATCGATGGTCGTTGTAACTCACGGGTATTTTATGAAAACGATTATTGCCCGGGTACTGCTTGGCAATCTACTATCAGGAGAAATTTTCAGGAATATTCGGAAAATGGCATCGATGGAGAACACGGGTCTGACTGTTTTGCAGTATCGAGGCGGCTTTGAAGAAGCGCCAGCCTGGCGTCTTTGGATCTATAATGACCACGCTCATTTGGCTGATTAGTTGTAATTGTTGCGCTATACCGAGTGAATACATTCACACCTACGAGGTGGAAAGGGGGAGGTGTAAACGATCTTCCGTCATGCTTTGCCCGAGAGCTGCTATACTGCAATCAATACGGAGGGATATGAAGCACGAGCAAGGCCTGCCCGCCGGTGAGGCGGGGAGCGCGCTCCTCATTACGATGATCGTTATTACCGTTATTGGGTCGGTGTCGTTTGCTGTTGCCAACACCACACTTTCAGAGTTTCGCAGCCAAGCCCGCTTGGAAGATGGCTTGAACGCCTTTGCTGCGTCGTCAGCGGGAATTGAGGATGGCCTGGCTCGGTGGCGCTTCAACCGCAATAGCGAGGTACCGGCTGACGATAATGGTTCCTGTACTGCAGCACCCCGACCAACCACTTCAACCACGTATTACGACCGGGTTAACCTTACCGACGGAACCGTTGAAACGTGTATCGATCCAGAGAATGTTGATCCACCTGACCCAGCTGATATCGTCTACGACATCAAAATGTATTACAAAAGGGATCCGGGCGAGGATGAGCGGGTAGTGGGTCAGAATAGTCCACAAGGATACATTCCCGCTCTCAAACAGGATACTTCTGTCGAATACGACGTGACGGAATTAGAGCAACAAAACGGGCAGGTGCTTTTGAATTGGGATTTCTTGCAACAAGTATTTTGTGGCAGTAGCCAGTATTTCGAGGTGACCGCACTTGATTCCCAAGGACAAATTACCCATAAAGAAAATTTTGATCCATGCCCTTTCGGTTCCTCAAGTCAATACGGGGGTTTTTGGAATTTCCCCCTTAATGGTGGTAATAAACTACGTTTTCGTCCTTATGGTGATGATTTAGATAGCTACACATTAAGACCAATAAATGGTTCGCAAGCGGCACTTGATGGGAGATTTACCACGATTGAAACAGTTGGCTACTACGGTACGTCCAAGCGAAAACTCAAACTCGTGCTTGATCGACTCTCGGGGACAATTTTACCGATCTACGATTACGTTCTCTTCTCAGAAAATTCAGGAATTAACCCATAAAAAGAGGGAGCCCGAAGGCTCCCCATGCTAGAAGTGATAATAGTTAGTTTAGTTGCGATTGTAGCGTTGCGAGGTATCATTCCCTCGCATGACATAGAGCTCGGCACCAGGGTTGGCGACCATGCCGGTTACTCCGCCGCCTCTGACAGTCAGAGTACCCTGACTCGAAAGGGCAGCATCCCCGACGCGGAAGATTTCCACGCGTTCTTGAGCGCCTGTATTACCCACGGCATAGAAGTTGGCGTCGAGTGTGCAGATGGGGCCAAGGCCACCTCCAAGGTTGGTCTGGGGCGCGAAAATACTGCCATCTTGATTGTAAATGGCAAAATTTCCGGTTGAGGTGCCAACGGCGATCCTTCCATCAGGTAGAAACTCTAGACCAGCAGCATTGTTCAGCACTGGAAACTGAGTTCCCTCTTGTTTGTCGCTGATCCTGAAGTTTCGTACCGCCCTCGAGTTACCACCCGTCAAAACGACAACCCAGAGTCTACCTGCACCCTGGCGCATGCCGGCCATAATCCCAACATTCTTCCAGGCGCTCGCGGGATTATTCCCTACTTTCTGGAGAATGTTGCCGGATCCGTCCGCAATATACAGGGTCCCATTATCGTTAACAATCCCTACGCATGCTTGGAAAAGCGGATCCGTGATTTCGCTCTCCATGACGCCGGTGTTCTGATTGAGGCGCAGGATGCGATTCCCGCGCGGCACCAGAACACTGCCAAGGTCGGGGCCTGTACCGCTCGTTCCGACCGCACTTGTCCAGGCTGGGTTGGCGTTGAATGAAGGCGGAGGCGGCGGGGCACCCTGGGTGCTCGCAGTCAGGAGGTTGGAGTTTGCACTCTCGCCCCCACCATTGAACGACCGCACCACGTAATCAAACGTGGTCGCCTGTGGTAGTCCAACGTCCGTAAAGGACGTGGTTCCGGCGGGCAGATCTCCTCCTACCTGAGCGAAGGTGTTCTGGCCGGTTGGGCTCCGGAACACCCGGAAGCCCAGTTCGTTGTTACTATTGTCATTCCACGCGAGCGGAATCGTACTCGTCGTAGTTACACCGTTCAGGCGCAGATTGCTCGGCGCAGTCGGTGGCGGTGGGTTGTTAACGAGGGTACGCCCTTCATCGGTGTTCGAGAACGCACTGTTCCCCACGCCATTGATGGCGCGGACGCGGTAGTCGAATGCCGTGTCGGCTGGTAGGCCAACATCCTGGAATATGACGGTGTTTGCCGGTAGGTTCCCACCCACTTGGGCGAAATTGTTTTGGCCGGCTGGCGATCTCTGCACCTGAAAGGCCGTCTCGTTATTGGCGTTATCGGTCCAGGCCAGGTTAATCTGGCTGGTCGAGACACCGGTCGCACTCAGACCACTCGGCGCTGCCGGTGGTTGCGGAGGAGGCGGCGGATTGCCGCCACCTCCTCCTCCACCCCCGCCAGGAGGCGGATCGGAGCCACCGCCACCCCCGCCGCAACCAGGAGTGAAGCAGAACACCAGTAGAATCATCAAGATCCAGATGCCGGTTCCGAGCAAAGGGTTTTCTCTCTTTTTCATTATTGGTTCCTCCTACAGCAATATTTTCCGGGGAGGCAACCCCCGGGGAATTTATTCCGGGTAGCCCCTTTCAGAAAGTACTGCTTCAGAGGAAATCTCGAAGCAGCGAACCGGCGCGAACACGGGAAAAACGGATGGTTCGCACCAACTCACTGCTTCGAGGTCACGTTGTAAACGAACATCAAATGAATGTGATAGCAGAATGAAGTTCCGCCATCACGCCAATCGACGATTTATTCATACCAAACGTTGCACCTTATACCTATCTTCCTTGATATGTCAAGAGAATATCAGTACAATTACACCATTTCGGGGCGTAGCATAATGGTAGTGTGCGCGCTTTGGGAGCGCGTGGCCCGAGTTCGATTCTCGGCGCCCCGACCAATCAAAACTTAACGATTTTTCAGGACGAGAGGATTGCTCGCTCGCCCCGCCTTCGGCGGGTCTCGCTTCGCAAAAAGCTCGTTGTTTGGGATTAAATCAAACGGCGGGCGAAGCCCGACGAGGACTTGTTTTGAAAGCAGGCGGCGGTTCGTTCCAATTTTTTCCACCAACGATTTGATTTCATCAAATTCGTTGGACGAAGCCAGTTTTTCAGCGTGGTGAGCGGTTAAAATCCATTCGCGCAAAGGTTCGATCCAATTGTTTCCTTTTCGCCCAAAATCAGACTTCCTTCGCTGGAGGTCTGTTTTGGTAATGATAAGCTCGTCCTTTTTGGCAAGATAGGTTTCCTTTTCAATCGAGCCGTCTAAAAAGGCGTTCACCAACCTATCAAGCTTTGTTTCGGTTTCCTTAATTTCTTTTTCCAGATTTTGGGCGAAAGATTGCGAAGACTGGATATTTTCTTTTTCCCATACTTCAACTTGTGCCAACATCTTCTCTTTCCAATCTTCGCAGAGAGCGACTTTTGAGATTTCCGCTTTCAGTTGTTCTGTCAAAATGTCCTCGCGCAGATAACTTTGCGAACACGAGCCAAGCCGCTTGGTGCAACGGTAGTATTTATAAGTTCCGCCGTGTCCGTGCGCATATTGAGCGGTGATGGCCGCGCCGCACTCGCCGCAGGTGAGTAATCCGGTAAATGGAAAATTGTGCCGCTTTTTAGAATGGCGCGGTTTGGCTCGGTTCTTTAATACTTCCTGCACTTTCTCAAAAGTCGCTCTGGAAACAATTGCCGGAAAACCGCCCTCATATGTTTCGCCGTTGTGGACAATAAGTCCTAAATAAACTTTGTTTGTCAGCATTCTTTGGAGTGTCGCTTTACAAAGCGGTTTTCCGGTCCCGCTCACCACGCCCCAAAAACTCAGGCGTTCACCCAAAGAAAGCAACGTGTGTCGGCCTTGTGTATATTCCTCGAACGCTTTCTTGATAACTCTTGCTTTCATTTGGTCGGGTTCAATGGTTCGTGTTTTTGGATTGTTCACATATCCGAACGGCGCAAGGCCGGGCCATTCGCCCCGCCTGAGTTTTTGGCGAATCCCGCGCTTTACATTTTCCGACAAATTGTCGGAATAATATTTTGATTGGCCAAAGGCGACTTGAAGCATAAAAAGCCCCTGCGGAGTTGGCTTAAACCAAAATGTTGGAAAGCGCAAAGAAACGATCTTGCCGATGTCTATGCTGTAAATTATTTGTCCGCCGTCAACGTTGTTTCTGGCTAATCTGTCCGGATGCCACGCAATCAAGCCAATTGGTTCTTTACTCTCGTGGACTTTGCTCATCATCTCGTTAAAAATTTCTCGGCCGGGTTTCTTTGCGCTTTTACTCTCAATAAAGGTTTCCACGATCTCAATATTTTCTCGCTTGGCAAATTCCGCCAACTCCGCGAGCTGGGCTTCAATGCTCATGACTTGTCGTTCTTCGTCTTCGGTTGACTTGCGACCAAGTTAGACATTGAGAGTTTTCGAAAGAAGGGACGCGCTAAATTCAGAATACGCAACAAAGTCAGTTTGACGCGCGACCACGTTCGCACGTACTATAGAATAAGTAATCTTAAATAATCGGCCAAGAACATTCGAGGCAACTGTGGCTGTTATGAAAGGACAATATGTTGGGGCTTTACATCGCAATCGCGATTCTTGGAGGTGGAATCGCTGGTTACGCAATCCGCAACGCAACCCGCAAAAAAACCGAGGAACAGGTTACAGCCAAACAGCAGGAGCTTTTACTTCAAGCTAAAAATGAGGCGCTTGAAATTCGTGAACGCGCCAAAGAGGATGAGGAAGAAAAACGCCGTCAGATTACTCATTTAGAGGAAGCGGTGCGCGCTCGAGAGACTAAACTTGATGAGCGGCTGAATAAAATTGAGGAAGAGCTTAAACAGATCGACGCAAAACGAGAAAGTTTAAGCGAGCGGGAAAAAGCAATTGACAAACTTCACGACGATCAGCTCTCTAAACTCGAAGCGGTTGCTAAACTTACAAAGGACGCGGCGCGAGAACAGCTTTTGAAGCAAGTTGAAATTGAGTTCAAAGACGATCTCATCGCCAAAATTAAAGACCAAAAACACTTGGCTCAACAAGAGTTTGATGCTTGGGCGCGTAAGATTTTAGCGACTGCCATGGAGCGTTTGGCTTCAGAGAGCACAACCGAACATTCTATCCAGCCGATCAGCATTCCGTCAGAGGATATGAAGGGGCGGATTATCGGCAAAGAGGGGCGCAACATTCAAGCCTTCGAGAAATTGACGGGCGTTGATGTTGTGATCGACGAAAGCCCAGACACAATTACGATCTCAAGTTTTGATCCGGTGCGGCGGCACATGGCGCGGGTGGCGATGGAGCGTTTAATTAGCGATGGCCGCATTCATCCGGGCAAAATTGAGGAGATTTGGGAAAAGGTTGACAAGGAAGTTTCCAAAGAGGTGCAAGAGGCGGGCGAGCAGGCCGCTCGCGACGCCGGAATTACTGGACTCCACCCGGATCTGGTTAAGATTATGGGCCAGCTCAAATTTCGCACTTCTTACGGCCAAAATGTTCTCAAACATTCGGTGGAAGCGGCCAACGTGGCGGCGATGCTCGCGGCTGAAATCGGCGCCGATGTCAATATCTCGCGCAAGGCGGCATTTTTGCACGATATTGGCAAGGCCGTTGACCATGAAGTCCCAGGCGCTCACCATCATATCTCGATGGATATTGCTCGCAAATATGGGATGAGCGAGGTGGTTGTGAATGCGATCGGCGCCCACCATGGCGATATCGAGGCTAAAACAGTCGAGGCAATTCTGGTGCGCGTCGCGGATGCTGTTTCGGGTGGTCGGTTTGGCGCCCGCCGTGATAGTTACGAAAACTACGTTAAACGCGTGACCGAGCTTGAAAATATCGCCAAAGGTTTTCAGGGTGTGGATAAGGCCTTTGCAATTCATGCCGGCCGCGAGGTGCGAATTTTAGTTAAACCCAATGATGTCAGCGATCTCGACGCTCTTCGCCTAGCCAAAGATATTGCCAAGAAGATCGAGCAGGATATGCAGTATCCGGGCATGATTAAGGTTAACGTGATTCGCGAACTACGAGCTCAAGAGTTTGCAAAATAGAAGTTATTTTTTCGAGCGCAGGCGAGAAGTTTACTTAAGTAGCAAGGGCAATATGAACATCCTTTTTATTGGCGACATTATGGGGCGACCTGGGCGGACGATCGTTAAACAATTGGCGCCTAAAATGCGCGACCAGTATCAGCTTGATCTGGTGGTGGCAAATGCCGAGAATGCTCACCATGGCAAAGGCATCTCGCTTGGGATCTATGAAGAGCTTCGATCGGCTGGAGTTGATTGGCTAACAAGCGGCGACCACATTTGGAATGTCAAGGAATTTATGCCCGAGCTTGATAACCCTAAAATCCAGGCGCTTCGACCAGCCAACTATCCAGCAGGCGTGCCGGGTCGAGGGCTGGTAAGTTTTGAAGTCGGCCACGAGTCAGTTACCCTTATAAATTTACAGGGCCGGGTTTTTATGAATGCCAATCTAGACAATCCGTTTCTCGTGGCTGACTCACTGCTCCTAAAAAGCAAGGGTTTTATCCTAATTGATTTTCATGCGGAAACGACGAGTGAAAAAAATACCTTTGGCCATTATGTCGACGGCAGAGCAGGCGCAGTTGTGGGCACTCATACTCACGTCCAAACCGCGGATGAGCGACTCCTGCCGCAAGGCACGGCTTACATTAGCGACGTTGGCATGACTGGCCCGATGGAGGGCTCGATTGGCGCCGATCTTGATTACGTGACTCCTTCATTCACAAAAGGATTGCCATTCAGGCTTGAACCAGCTGAAGGACCAGGTCAATTTAATGCTGTTTTATTGAAGGTTGAAAACGACAAAGCACAATCCATCACTCGAATTTTTGAGTGCGAAGAGTAATTGCTTGTCTATAAATCGAGCGCGGAGTCTGAAAGTTGATCGTCGGAGAGTTCAGTCGCATTTAAGTCGCTCAAAAGCGAATCGCCAGTTGAAAGCTCCTCGTCAATTGTGCCAGTTTCGGCTGGAGTAGTAACTGTTTCTTCAGTTGGAGTATTCGTCGTGTCGCTCGTGAGTTCTGGCGTCTCGTTTAACTGCGAGCTCTTAAAATTCAGCGCCCAAAGAGCGGCAAGCGTGCCCAGCACAATTGCAGCCAGCGAGGCCCAAAGAAAAGTATGGTGTTGACGTTTTGAACAGCATGGATCTTGGTTGGAATTTTGCGTTGAGTTAGATTCTTGATTTGAGTGCGCTAAACACATTTTTCCTCCTTATTCACTCGCTGAAGATTTTTGCGCTTTGAGCGATTTCAAATCTTCTTTAATCACAGTTTGCCAATAGGTGTGAACAGCTTCGGCGGCAGTGCGGACTGTCTTCATTTGCGCTCGCGCGTTATTCAAGGCGTTCATGAAAGCGCCCTCGGATTCGCCGCACGCAAATTCCTGGGTGCCAGTCAGTTGATCGATGTGATCCAGAAAAGAAGTTTGAAAAACATCAATTTTGGCGTCGAATTCAATTAAATGATCTTTAAGCATTGCGGTATTATAGTCTTCGTCTTCAAGTTTCGTAATTAACGCTTCCATGCGTCGCTTGAGTTTGGTATATCGGTTCGCCCGCTTCTCGCGGACAATTTCAAATAGACTAATTCTTCGCTCAATGCGCGCTTCTCCGCGCGTGCATCGACGTTCAGTAATCTTCTCTTTAGTTGCGGCCATTCGTTCTTTGGCGGCCTCGATTTTTTTCTCTGCCCGCTCGCGGACTGTATCTGCATCTTGGGCAAGAATTGTGCTCGGGCTTAAAAACGCTACCAGAACCACTAAACTAATTACTTTTTTCATAAACCTCCTGCTTATTTGCAGTATACACTATTGGCGCCCTTGGTAGGAGTTGAACCTACAACCTTTCCCTTAGGACGGGACTGCTCTATCCAGTTGAGCTACAAGGGCATGCTCTTATTTTAACCTGTTTCATCTGGTAAGATCAAATCTTCGGAGTGTAGCGCAGTTGGTAGCGCGCAGCGTTCGGGACGCTGAGGCCCCGGGTTCGAGTCCCGGCACTCCGACCAAGTTAGTGTATACTAAACAATATGCATACCCCAGTTCAACGTATTGAACTCACAACCTGGACGATGGTGCGATTTTTTATCATCTTGATAGGACTTTTCCTGTTATGGCGCGTGCTTGATATTCTTGGCTTACTCTTTGTTGTTCTAATTATCGTTGCCGCACTTAATCCTGCCGTAACCTGGTTTGTGCGCCAGGGCATTCCGCGCCCCGCAAGTGTTACTCTTTTGTATCTTCTTTTGATTACCGCGCTCGCAGTGATCTTTTCACTTATTCTGCCGCCGCTTATTATTCAACTTGTCACCTTCACCGAAAGTTTTCCTGCCATTATTCAGCGCCTAACTCCGCTTTATTCTTTCTTAGTGGAATCCGGCGCCCAGCAAGTTTTAAGCTCGTTAACTTCACAATTAAGTGTTTTTACTCAAGGCGTGTTTTCAACAACTGTTCAGGTATTTGGCGGCATCGTCTCGGTGGTGACGATTTTTGTTCTAAGCTTTTACCTTCTGCTTGATGTGCGTGAGGCTCGCAACACCCTTATTACGCTATTGCCAGCGAATAAAGTCAAACCAATTTTGGCGATTCTTTCCAAAACTAGCGATAAAATCGGTCATTGGTTGCGTGGGCAAATCACTTTAAGCATTATTGTCGGCTTTGTTACCTTTATTGGGCTTGTGGTACTCAATGTGCCCTACGCGCTCGCGCTTGCCGTGATCACCGGACTTTTAGAAATTGTACCCTTCATTGGGGCAATTACTGCCGGGATTTTAGCGATTTTAGTTGCTTATGCCGCTGGTTCGATCAAGCTTGCGGCGTTTGTTTTGATCTTCTACGCGATTGTTCAGCAAATTGAAGGCAACTTTTTGGTACCCAAGATTATGCAAAGCACAACTGGACTTTCACCGGTTGTGGTCATTATCGCTCTTGCAGTCGGGGCGAATTTAGCGGGCATTGCCGGCGCGATTATCGCCGTGCCCCTAGCCGCTGGGATTTCAGTGATCTTTCAGGAATGGCCAAAACTTAGAGAATAGGGTAGAGTACCACTTCAACTAGGGCTCGTAGCTCAGTTGGTTAGAGCGCTACCTTGACATGGTAGAGGTCTGCAGTTCGAGTCTGCACGAGCCCACCAGAGATTATTTACCAACGTAAAGATGGGTTGGCGTTAGAATGTAATTCATTAAAACATCGTGTGATTCAGTTGGAATGTCGGGCAGAATCTGCCAATCCCAAGCTAACCCCACACTTTTATAAGGAGGATATTGGGCAAGGTAACGATCGTAATAACCTTTACCCGTACCCAGACGTTGACCAGCTTTTGTAAAAGCCAATCCGGGCACAAGACAAACGTCAATTTTCTCTCGATATGGTACCCAGTTTTTTTGAGTTAGAAATCCATTTCTATCAACATTAAAAGTTCTCGCAACTCGCGCTGGAAGCATCTGTTTTTCCGAGATACGCACCGGCAAAAAAAGTTGCTTATCATTCTTAAGAATCCAGTTGATGATGCCGTTAGTTGATGCTTCGCCTTGATGATCAACATATACAAAATATCTCTTTGCCACGGCGAACTCATGGCAGGCTAGGAATCGTGACAAAAAGATGTTGCTGGCGTGAGCGCCAATGACATATCTGCGCCGTTTCGATCGTAGTTCTATGCGTAGACATTCTTTTTTATTCTTGGCTGACAAGTTTGAGAGATTCTGTAGATCCATTTGCGAGCGTGCGGATATAAGTTCCGTTCGTAGAGCGTATAGTTCTTGGAGTAAAAAAGCGTGTCGCGTCGCTCGGAGATTCGACTAAATCGTAGGTTAGAATTGTTCCGCGCCAGGAGGGATTCTCTAAAAGTTTGGTTGTGAGATCGTTGCCAGTCAGTGCTGACACATCTTGAGCTGGCGCAAGGTAATCAGGCGCCAAAGGTAAATCTTCAGCCTTATATTGCGCGTTGATTAATGCGCTCTGTTCAAGTAATGCCCGATAAAGCGCCGAGCGAGCGCGCCAAGTTTCAGATTTTCCCTCAACCCAGAGCACTAGGCCAGTATCGCCCAGAGTAGAGTTTCTGGCGGTTGTGAGCCAACCACGCTTCTGTACACCGCTCCGACTGAACTCAAGTTCAATGGAACGCAACTGCCACTCGCGCGCCTTTGAATCTTTTGATACATATTCAAAAGCGCTCACCTCATTTTGGTTTGAAAGCTCTTTGCCCGAATCTGTTTCGAACTGAAGCCAGAGATTGGCCAAGGCGCCCAAGTTCTCACTTATAGGCCAGGCGAGAGCGGCAAGAAGAATGCGTTCATCGTTTAACTCGGCCATTGCGCTTTGTTCTTGCTCGCTGAACGTCCAGTTTTCTGGCGCCGCGATGCGGAAACGTGTTCCAGGATTTACCTTAAGCAAGGTTGCGCTTGAATGAGTTTTGTAACTTTGCAAAATTTCTCCGAGCATTGTCTGTCCACCCTCACCAAGAGTTTTTGGCGCCCAACCAGCCTTAAACAGCATTCGTTCGCCTGCAAGTGTAATTGAAACGCTCCCTAGGATTTCATTTCCGCACAGTTGGCCACTTAAAAGCGCCGAGGATTGATTTGTCTGCTCATCACTGATTGTACCGAGAGCCAGAGTGTCGTCGTTTGTGGTGACGGTATTGCTTAAGAGCTTAAGGTACTCTTTTAATAAATCCGCGGCTGAAAAATCATCCTCAAGCCGTTCGGCTGGGTAGAAAATAGCCGTTGAAGCGCCGCAAGAATCGGAGCGCAAAATCAGCTGGCCATCATTGGAGCGCGAGAGCCAATCATTCGGATAGCGAACGCTGATGCCAGAAATTTCATCCGTGAAGGATGTGAACTCGATTGGTGTTTTAGTGACAACTTTGGTTTCAGAAACGATTCCTGTTTTAGTTGGGATTGCTCGCGTGTCGGCGCTGACATTTAATTGATCAAGCGGGGTAATTGCGGTTAAAGAAGATTCTTCTGGAAAAATTAGTGGATAGCCGAGAACGCCACCAACAATCGCGGCAACTACAAGCGCGCTTAAGCCTAGCCAAAAGCGCGGCCGGGGGGATGATCTGGATTCATCGTACAGAGTTTGCATAGCGTTTTATAATTTCCGAGGTTGCCAATATCATAGCGCAACCTAGGGCAATATAACCCCAATCTTGGAGAGTAATCGGTTGAGTGTTGAAAAGAGTTTGCAAGGGCACACTCCAAAGCGTGGCTAAGGTCAGTAAAAATGAACCGAACGCAGAAAGAAGGACAATCGGATTAGTGCGCAAGGGAAGCGCCAAAAGCGAAGTATGAAGTGAGCGAGCATTAAATATATTGATGACTTGAAGAAGTGAAATTGAGGCAAAGGCGACCGATCGGGCATAGGTTAAGGACTGTGTACTTTCCAGAGCATTTGTGAAAAGCCAAAGCGACCAGGCCGCCATTACGCTCGCCAAGGCTAAAATTTTTATGAGCATGGATTGAGTCAGAAGGGGTTCGCTCAAAGCTCGCGGTCTTAACTTGAGAGTTCCGGCGTGGGCTGGTTCAAGCGCGAGCGCAACGGTGGCTATTCCATCGGTTACAACATTGATCCAAAGAATTTGGATCGGCAAAAGAGGAAGTGGCAAGCCAGCGCCAAGCGCCAATAAAAGCAAAAGCAGTTCGCCACTATTAGTTGAAAGCAGATACCAGATCGAACGACGGATATTGGCAAAAATTATCCGTCCACCTTCAATTGCCTGAATAATCGTAGCGAAGCTGTTATCGCGAAGAACTAAATCCGCGCTTTCGCGCGCAATATCTGTGCCGCCCTTGCCCATGGCAATGCCAACGTGGGCGCGTTTGAGAATTGGAGCATCGTTGACTCCATCACCCGTCACTCCAACGATCTCGCCTTGTTGTATCAGCATTTCGACAATGCGGAGTTTCATTTCGGGTGAGACTTCGGCAAAAATAGCGCCAGTGCGGACAGAGCGACTAAATTCTGGAACAGTCAGAGCGTTTAGCGTCTTTTCGGTAAAAACTTCACTTTCTGGCGAGGCGATCTTAAGCTGAACAGCAATGTTTTGAGCAGTGGCGGCTGAATCGCCTGTCACCATTAGAACACGAACGCCAGCCAGTTTGGCTTGTTGAATTGCTTGAGCAACACCGGGGCGGGGCGAGTCACTCATCGCGACAAAGCCCAAGTAAGTTAAAGGCGGTAAGGTATCGAGCGTTAGATTTTTTCCTGCTGGCAATCGACCTTCTGCAAATGCAAGTAAACGATAACCACGCGCGGCGCACGCTTCGGCGACCTTTAAGATTTCTTGACGTTTAATCGGTGTCAGGCGTGAGTGATCGAGAATTGTCTCAACACTGCCTTTAACCGCAATTTGAGCGCCATGGAGAGTTGCCATTAAGCGGTACTTGGAATCAAATGGAATTTCAGAATTACGAGGCGCGAGTGTTCGGAGTTGAATTGGATCTAAGCCAATCTTAAGGCCAGCAATAACCAGAGCGCCTTCAGTCGGATCGCCTGTAAATGTGCAGTGATCGGTCTGACAACTCACGATAGCATCATTTGCAAGAATGCCAATCCGCAGAAAATCTTGAACGCGCTTCAGAATACTCGACTTAATTTGCATTTGGTCGATTTTGAATTTGCCATGAGGAGCGTTGCTCTCTCCGTCGACAGATATCTGGGGAGTATTTGGGAGATAGATCTCTCGCACCACAAGCTGATTTTCGGTGAGTGTGCCAGTTTTATCTGTTGCGATGACTGTGAGCGCGCCCAAAGTTTCCACTGCCGCTAATTTGCGCACGATTGCGTGTCGGTGCGCCATCTTTTGCACGCCAACCGCAAGCGCGATTGTTAAGCCGGCGGGCAAGCCCTCGGGAATTGCAGAAACCGCCGCCGCGACTGCTGTAAAGAACATCTCAACCGGATCAAGGTTTTGCATCACACCAATGAGCGCAATAAGAGCGACGATCGCCAAGATGATGAGAAGGAGCGCCTTACTGAAGGTTTCAAGTTGATGATTGAGGGGAGTTTCTTCGAGCGACATTTTTTCAACGGTCGTACTGATTTTGCCGAACTCGGTTTGCATGCCAATTCGGATAACCACCCCATCGCCTCGGCCACTCGTTATTATTGTGCCGGCGAAAAGCAGATTAGCTTGCTCGGCGAGCGGCGTCTCGGATGGTAAAGAGCGCGTTTGCTTGCTTACTGATGCCGATTCACCTGTAAGCATCGATTCGTCGGCCGTCAGGCCATAACTCGCCACAAGGCGAATGTCGGCAGGAACTGTCATGCCAGCGCTCAATTCCACACTGTCGCCAGGCACTAATTGGGTAACGGGTAAGGTGACTGCAACGTGATTCCGTAAAACTCGTGTGGTGCGAGCGAGTGCTGCTTGTAAGGCGGCTAAACTTTCTTCAGCCTTGCGTTCTTGGACATAACCAATTAGCGCATTGGCAAGCAGGATTCCAAAAATAACAGTGGCATCGAGGGTTCGCCCAAGAAAGAAAGTAATCCCGCCAGTAATAATTAGGACATAAACCAAGGGGTTGGTGAATTGCGAATAAAAGAGTTGCCATTGATTGGTTTGGCGCGGCGGCGTAATCTGATTTAAGCCATAAAGACGCTGGCGTCTGCGCGCTTCAAGCGTCGACAACCCGCCTGGTTGAGTCGCTAAGGCATCCAGGGCATGTTTCACTGAAACACTCTGCCAAAAAACATCCCTGGGAAGTTCTGGTGACATTCCCCTCCTTCATAATATGTTAGCATAGCAAAACTGGAGGTAATCACTATGGGCAAACGTTATAAAGTTATTATCATCGGCTCTGGACCAGCGGGCATGACGGCCGCACTTTACACTGCTCGGGCCGAGCTTAAACCCCTAGTGTTAGCTGGCCGCGAAGCTGGCGGTCAGCTTATGCTTACGACCGACGTTGAGAACTTTCCAGGTTTCACAAGCATTTTGGGTCCGGAACTGATGAAGCGTTTAACAGAACATGCGCAAAAGTTTGGGGCCGAGATTGTTCGTGTTAATGTAACTAAAGTGGATTTCAGCGCCCGCCCTCTGCGTTTATGGGTTGATCGAACAGAATATCAAGCTGAAGCAATGATTATCGCCACCGGCGCCTCGGCACAATGGCTCGGTTTGGAATCTGAAACCCGTCTTCGCGGCAAGGGAGTTTCTAGTTGTGCGACTTGTGACGGATTCTTTTTTCGTGATAAGAAGATCGCGGTTGTGGGCGGTGGCGATACAGCGTTGGAAGAAGCAACCTTCTTAACTCGTTTTGCCTCTCATGTGACACTCATTCATCGTCGGGATGCTTTTCGAGCCTCAAAGCCGCTTCAACAGCGCGCCTCGAACGACGCTAAAATATCAGTTCTGTGGAATCAGGAGGTCCAGCAAGTTTTGGGCGATCGGCAAGTAACGGGCTTGAAACTGCGTAATACTCAAACTGACGAAGTGAGTGAGATTTCAGTCAGTGGACTTTTTGTGGCGATCGGCCACAAACCGAACACTGAAATTTTTCAGGGCCAACTTGAGTTGGATGAAAAAGGTTATATAGTTGGTTATCCGAATTCGGCAACAAGTAAAGAAGGTGTTTTTGTAGCTGGAGATGTTGAGGATCATCGTTATCGTCAGGCGATCACAGCGGCTGGGGCAGGCTGTAAGGCGGCAATAGATGCCGAACGCTGGTTATCAGACAGACTTGGACTTGAATCCCGTACTATTTTATACGGTAATTGAGCTATTTGGTAAAAGCTCGCCGCGCAAAATTTTCTCGGCTAAAGGCGATTCAATTTTATCCTGGATAAGGCGCCGCATTGGCCGGGCGCCAAATGTTGGTTCATAGGCCTCATGCGCAATTTTTACTAGAGTCTCGCTTTGGACATGCAGTGTAACGTGGCGGTCTTGTAGGTATTTGGCGACGCTTTTAAGTTCGCGCTGTCCTATTTCAATAAGATGTTGAATTTGGAGTGGCTGAAACACCTGGAGCCCGTCAAAACGATTCAAAAACTCGGGTCGAAAATGACGAATTAAAAGTGGAAATAATTTGTCGCGTAAGAAGGTCTGATGGTTGGAAAGTGTTCCGTCGTGGGCCGCTGTGATAATTTCATTTAGACCGATATTACTGGTGGCAACAACAATGGTGTGGGTAAAATCAACGGTCTGGCCCTTGCCATCGGTGAGACGGCCGTCATCAAGAAGCTGGAGAAAAATGTCGAAAACTTTTGGGTGGGCTTTTTCAATCTCATCTAAAAGAACCAGTGAATAAGGTTCTCTGTAAACCGGATTAGTTAGTTGGCCGCCTTCCTCATAGCCAATGTAACCTGGTGGAGCGCCAATTAAGCGTTGGACAGTATGGGACTCGGAAAATTCCGACATATCAATGCGAATAAAAGCGTCCGGACTTTTAAAAAGTTGTTCCGCTACGCGTTTTGCCAGTTCAGTTTTACCCACTCCTGAAGGGCCAAGAAAGAGAAAGCTTGCGATTGGGCGATTATTCGGACGCAAACCGACACTCGCGCGCAGAATAGTGCGACAAACTGATTCGATGACGTGGTTTTGACCGATGATGTCTTTTTTTAAATTTTGCTTGAGGCTAATAAGTTGAGTTGATTCATCAACCATAAGGGCGGCAAGCGGAATGCCTCGCACCTCGCTTATCCATTCATACAGATGGCGTTGGTTAAGAGTTTCGCGACATTGCTCGGCAATTTCAGAAGCGTTCTGCAAGAGTTCAAGCGCGCCGCCAGGCAAGCCATATTGAGGGAAAAAACGTCTTGTCAAACTAGTTATTTTTTGTGTTAAAGAGTTGATTTCTGGCCCCTGCGCTTGGAGAAGATTTCCAGTTTCTTGATCAGAAAAGCCATTTAGATGCAAAAAATCAAATTTAGAGATCAATAATGGAAAAGAGTTTAAATATATTGTATTGGAACCGAGCATGACAATCCGAACGTCGAATGCATCGTTTAATTCCCTTAGCCAGCGCGCGAGGCGACGCGCTTCAATTCGGTCAATACTGTCAAAAATCAGTTCGGGTTCATCAATAAAAATCAGCGCCCTAGAATGTGTCCTGGCGAAAGTATTTGTTTCGCGAAAGAATTGACTAACATCAGTCGGTTCATAAAGCTGTGTGATAAAAGCTCCAGAATCCAATTTAAAACATTTTGTACGGTGGAGCGCTTTCGAGTAAGTCGATAGGGCCTGAATCAAGGTATGTTTACCAACACCGCGTTTGCCGGTTAAGAAAACATGTTTCTTTGTCTTACCACTCAATGACCGGATCAATTTTTCGAGCACTTTTTTTTGATCGCTGTTAAGTCCCGGCAGTTTTTTGGGTGGGGAGAATGGAACGAAGATTGAAGAATTCATATTTTGTCTTAATCCAATTCAAAACTAACTTTTAAGTTGTCCGAAAAAGAAAACCCAAAACCTGCAGCTGTTTCGGCAAAATATACACGGTCGTATATATTTTGATTTAAGAGTGAAACTTGCACAGATTTAGAAAAGATATCTACTTTCAGGGAGAAGGCAGAGAGCGCCTCCAGGGCAAGTTCTAGGGGTCTGATTTTGGCCGTAGGAACGACACTTTCCTCGAATTGTGTCAAAACATATTGATTTGAGTTATTTTGCCAAGCATTCTGTCGCCTGCAACGTTCTAAAACGCCACAGATTACTGACTCGGTTGTGTCCCGGGGAGTCATTATCTCGGCTTGCAACTTGATGTGATCAATTTTGTCAGCTCTTCTAGTCATTCTCTGTAGAGCGACTGCGCCATTTTTTCTGTTTACACTTCGTTTATGCTCGTATGGAATGACCGACTTATTATAGGAAGAACTAAATTCTTCATAAACATGCCGTGATTTTCTATTCATTACACGTTCGTTTCGATAATGCTCAATGCCTGCTTTTTCACTTTTCTCAAATTTTTGCAAATGAATCGTTTGACTTTTTGCCTCTTCTCGCGCCGTTTTTTTTCGGTGAGTGTGTCCCATGCTCGATGCTGAAACACCGGAATTTTTTCTATACATGCTACGTTCGTGAGTTAGATGAATTACTGGTTCGAGTTGCTTTGTTTTCTGCGATTTCGGCCTTGGTTTTTGCAGATTTTCGGATATTAAAAATGGGAGATTGGGTTTAGGCAAATGGTAAGATTTTCTCACACTCGCTACACTCCCAGCAGAAGGGCGTTCTTTAGCCTTGGGTGAATCAACTGATATTTTTTGTAAACATTCGTCGGTTGGAGTTTGACTGATGCTTATAGGGCAAACCCTAGTGAGTGGCATTTCAGTTTCAATGCTTTCGGCTCGTCTTAAATGGCTTTCTTTTGTTTCTTCTTGTAACGGCCGATGGGGCGGACTGATGGCGGGGGCAGGTTGCTCTATGCATTGAACGTTCGTTGGTTGTATAATGAGTTCATCTCTAGAAACTAAACTATCTGTTTTACATTCGCAGATGCTCTTAATGACATATTCTGCATCTATGATTGGCTCAATCAAATCTATTTTTGATGTAATTCTATCGCTAGCTATGTGATTCTTTAAACTCTTATGTTCTGTTTTAATATGGTCTGCCTGGATTTTTGTATCAACTTCGTTTGGTTCAATATGTTCTATCCAATCAGTTTTTTCTCCTGGCTGCACATTTTCGGCTAGGTTTTTTAGCTCAAATTCAAATGAATCTTCTCGCTTAATTTCATTCTCACTCTCATTCTTTTCAGCATCCTCATCGGTATTCCCTGCTTTCCCATCTACGTACGTGCACACATTCAACGTTCGTTTAATTTGTGTTGGAGCAGGCATGTTGAGTGTTTCGTCCTCTATGCCGGAGGAGTTATCTAGGTCGGCTGGTTCTATTGGCAGAAGAATATCTAGTTCTTCGAGATTCGACTTCATCTCAACTCCAAGACATTTGCCGACTTGAAGTATATTTGGGTCGCCCAGAGTGCGATAAATGTTTGTCATCAAAATGTTCACGTTCGGAATATGTGTAGCCCAAATGTGCTCTCCTCGCACAGAAAGCTCATTCACCAGAGTCGCATATAAACTAAATTGTTCAGGGTCGGCTAAGTCCCAATGCACAAGAGGCGAGCCGTCTTCATTGATGAGCTCAAAACCAGTTTCTGTGCGTAAAAGTGAAAAGTGAAAAAGCTGATGCTTCTCTTCTTGCTCAAGCGATTCTATTTTTTTTACGGGCCTGAATGGATCATCTTGAGGGTCGATGTTCGTGACTTGATAGTCCGGTAAAGATGTTTCTGGCAGGATCGTCGCGCGGACAATATGAGTCTCTGGTTCAAGCTCAAAGTACTGTTCTTGGCGAGTCTCTGGCGATTTTCTAAGCGCAGAGCCGAACTGGTTGAGTTCTGTGCACAATTTTTCAATTTCTTCAAATTCTTGCTCGCCGATAAGATCAAAGTCAAGTTCAACAAAACCATTGTCACGCAGTACCTGGGAGAGATTATCACTTTGCTCGAGAGGAATGAGGGGCATGAGTAGTTTGTGTGGAGAAATCTCTTTAGGACATTGCCAGAGGAGAAGAGAATGACTTTGATTCTCATTTTGCGACAAGTAATACCAAGTCTCTTTATTTGTTTGTGGATAAAATGCAAAAAAATCTTGCCCAATTCCTTCATGGCAAGATTCTTGTACTTGGCACTCGTCCTGATTTGGTTTGCAATCAACTAACTCAAGATTCTCATTGACTGGATGATGCTGTTCAAGCTCGCGTGAAGATAGTTGTGCCTCAAGAGTTTCCATATTCTCCTCTGCAACGGAGGTGAGCACTGTAAATTTCTTAAGGCTGGTTGTCGGACTCCCACTCGAAGTGGATTACCGTTGCGGCACAGCGCCGGAATCTCACCGGACTTTCCCTAAAGATATGATAGTGACCTTAAGATTAAATTGTTATTTTTATTCTAAACTAGATAGTCTTTAACGTGTCAAGAAAAGCCCCTTTTGAGGGGCTTTTCTTGAGCTTGCACTATTTTTTACTGTGCTGGCGGAGTTCCTTGAGGCATCCCACCGCCCATGCCATCGTCTTCCTTAGTGCTTTCATCTGGCATCCCCGCTGGAGCCGGGGTATCAGATGGAGCCGATGGAGCGACTGGCGGCACGCCGCCTGGTTGATCATCACTTCCAGGCATATTTGGCATATCGTCGAACATATCGACCTCCTAGCCTTTTACTACTAACTGCATCATATCAGGAGAATCAATCAGGTAAATGCATACTTGTGGATAACACATTGACTCTAGTATTCATAGACATAAAACGGTCCGTATTGGGTGGTGCGTTGGAACGTCTCACTTGGCTTGCGGTTTGGGAGCGGAAAACAATAGGCAATAACGCGCGCGCCATGCCTTAATTCTTGTTCGAATTTTTTTTCAAGGCGTTTCATAATGTGCGGTAAGAGATAGCAATAAACAGTCGAAGTTTTTTTAAGATTGGTTGTATATAAATTTGCGCATCGAAAAGTCAATCCAGGAATCCCGCGGTGCCGTAACCGAGCAAATAAAACCAGCGGCAGAGAAATATCGACGCCTTCGGCTAAACTAGAGCCGTGTTTGCAAACATAGGCACAGAGCATTCCTCGGCCGGAACCGAGTTCTGTAAAATGTTCGCCTGGAGATAGTTGCGCGAGCGCGAGTATCACATGAAAGAGTCCGGGAGGTGTGCTAACAAATTGCGCTCCGCCAGCCACTGATATCAGGCCGGACAATCCCAAAATCAATAAACCGAGTGCGACACTAAGAAAAATTGTGCTTATCACGAGTGTCATAGTTACAATATAACTAAAATTAAATTTGGTGGTGGCTGTATATAAAGTAGCGCGAATTCATCTACAACAAGAACTTGACACTATACTAATCGAAATCCCGCACGTTTTGTGCGGGATTTTATGAAAGCAGAGCCATTTAACGTCAGAGTGATTGCAGAACAATCCACCTATAAAAAACCGCTTGGCATTTTGGCATGGCACCCAGATCGTCTCGCCCGCAATAGCGTTGATGGTGGAAAAATAATTTACTTGGTGGACACCGGAGCCATTGCTTCTTTGCGCTTTCCGCAATTTTGGTTTGAGCCAACTCCGCAAGGGAAATTTATGTTGAACATCGCTTTTGGACAAAGCAAATACTATGTGGATTCTCTTTCCGAAAACACGAAAAGGGGTTTGCGCCAAAAGGTTCGCAGGGGCGAATATCCGAGCGTTGCGCCCATTGGCTACATAAACGATGTCCGCACAAAATCAATCGTGGTGGATAGAAAGAAAGCTCGGATTATTCGCCAAGCGTTTGAGCTATACGCAAAAAGTAATTCGCGACTGGAGGACATTTCGAACTTTTTGGCGCAACGCGGAATACTATCCCACGGCGGAAAGAGAATCCACAAGACGAGGGCGACTTTTATCCTTTCCAACCCGTTTTACACCGGATTATTCAAATATGGCGGTGAACTTCACGAAGGAAAGTACGAGCCAATAGTGGCAAAGAAACTTTTTGATCAAGTACAAGAAGTGATGAAACGGAGAAGTCGTCCGCGCCACAAACAGAAAAATGAACCACAAGTATATTGCGGACTCCTTTCGTGCGCGTCATGCGGTATGCAAATCACTGGCGAATACAGGGTGAAGACGCAGTTGAACGGCACACAACATTTCTATACTTACTGCCACTGCACCAAGAAATCTAAAACTCAAAAATGTCCTGAACCCTGTATTCGCCAAGAATCGTTGGACGCGCAAATTTCATCACTTCTGCAAAAAGTTTCTTTGCCACAAGATTGGGCGAACTATCTAAACGGAAGACTTGAAAAAGACAAAACGGAATCCGCCCAATCTGTTTCTGCTTTTGTTGAAAAAAATCAAAAAATGATTACTGACATCACAGCGAAGCTCCAGCGACTTTTAGACGGCTATTTAGAACAAGATATAGACAAGGAAGTATATCGTGCTGAAGAATCAAAATTGCTATCCGAGAAAAAGTCGCTGGAGGAGGAAATATCTCGTAATCAACAAAAGCAGAAACATTGGCTCGAACCGATGGAAAAGTGGATAAAGGACGCGGGAAATATGGAAAAAATTGCATTGGATAGCAACCTTTTTGCTAAAAAGGTTGCTGCCAAAGAAATCTTTGACTCGCACCTCTTTCTTGGCGAAAAAACAGTCCGCCCCGCCGAAGGCGGGACTCCGAATTCGTTTGGAAAAATGGGGGGAAATCAGTGGGACGCGCTTCGCGCGTCCCACGCTCTTGGGTCTTCTGTATCTTTTTCTACAAAACTGGAGCGAGTGAGGGGAATCGAACCCCCGTCTCAACCTTGGGAAGGTCGCATTCTGCCATTGAACCACACTCGCAGACGCCTTCCGTATTGTAAACGATTAGGTTCGATGACGAAGCTTGCGGCGTTCTGCTAATTTTAGGCGAGTTAACGCTCTTTCAAGCGCCCCTAAGGCATCGGCTGTCGTAATATCATCCTTGGCTTGATCGCGCGCACGTCGCGCTCGTTCGACGGCCTCATGCGCTCGACGCTCATCAATTTCTTCTTCCAATTCGGCTGAATCGGTTAGTAGGCGCACTGATTGTTGATCAACCTCAACAAAACCACCGTGAATCGCCATGTGACGACGATCGCTACCAGTATGAAGGGTGATTTCACCCGATTTAAGCGCTGAAATAAGCGGCACATGGCCTGGTAAAATCGTTAGTTCACCACCTTGCCCAGGCAAGCTGATCCCATCAGCTTCGCCTCGATAGACGATGCGTTCAGGTGTGATGATCTCAATTTTGAGCCGTGGCGACATCGTCAATCGTCCCTTTTAGGTAGAATGCTTGTTCTGGTTTATCGTCGTGCTTGCCATTAAGAATCTCCTGAAAACCGCGAATCGTTTCGGCAAGCGGCACGTAGGCGCCGGCTTTGCCGGTAAATTGTTCCGCAACGAAGAATGGCTGGGAGAGAAAACGCTGAATCTTCCGCGCGCGAGCAACTAAAACTTTGTCATCTTCAGAGAGTTCATCGATGCCTAGAATTGCGATGATATCTTGAAGATCTTTGTAACGTTGAAGCACTTTTTGCACTCCGCGCGCCGTCTCATAATGATCCTTGCCGACAACATTCGGGTCGAGAATCGTTGAGGTTGAATCGAGTGGGTCAACCGCCGGATAAATTCCGAGCTCGGAGAGACTCCGCGAGAGCACAACGGTTGAATCAAGGTGGGCGAAGGTTGTTGCCGGCGCTGGATCAGTTAAGTCGTCAGCAGGCACATAAACCGCTTGCACTGAAGTGATAGCACCCTTGCGTGTCGATGTGATACGTTCCTGGAAGGTTCCCATTTCAGTTGCCAAATTTGGCTGATAACCGACAGCTGAAGGCATGCGACCCAGAAGCGCCGAAAGTTCTGATCCAGCTTGGGTAAAGCGAAAAATGTTGTCGATGAACAACAAGACGTCTTTGCCCTGCTCATCACGAAAGTATTCTGCTTGAGTGAGGCCTGTTAGGGCAACCCGCAGGCGCGCTCCGGGTGGTTCGTTCATTTGCCCGAAAACGAGTGCCGTTTTCGAAATTACCCCAGATTCGCGCATATCGTAATAAAGATCATTGCCCTCACGCGTTCTCTCGCCCACTCCGGCAAATACCGAATAGCCGCCGTGTTCAGCCGCAATGTTACGAATCAGTTCCTGAATCAAAACGGTTTTACCAACCCCGGCGCCGCCGAACAAACCAACCTTGCCACCTTTTACAAAAGGCGCGATTAAATCGACGACTTTTATTCCCGTCTCAAAAACTTCTGTTTTCGTAGTGAGCTGATCAAATTCAGGTGCCGAACGATGAATTGGCCAGCGCTCCGCATCTTTAGGCGCGGGCGCGTCATCAATTGGATCGCCTGTCACATTCAGCATTCGTCCAAGTGTAGCCTCGCCAACTGGAACTGAAATTGGTTTACCCATTGCCAAGATTTCCATTCCTCGTTCCAAACCATCGGTCGAGCCCATTGCAACCGCTTTGACTTCATTGCCACCCAGGTGTTGTTGAACCTCAAAAACAATTGTCTCATCTCGATGTTTGAGTTCAAGGGCATCTAAAATTGCCGGAACGCCGTTCTCAAATTCTGCCGTAATTACGGCACCAATAATTTGAGTAATTTGACCTTTCATAAATACTCCTTGCCTTAACTAATTAAAACCGCCGCGCCGGACGAAACCTCAATTATTTGCCGGGTGATGCTTGCTTGGCGCACGCCTTGATAGGTGAGAGTGAGATCGCCTACAAGTTCCTCGGCGTTATCCGTGGCGTTTTTCATAGCCACCATGCGAGCTGAATGCTCGGATGCGCTTGAATCGAGTAACATTTGATATAGCCTCAAGGGAACAATGCGCCGGACAAGTTCAGCAAGCACCGTTGCTGGATCAGGTTCGAGTAAAAATTCCGTTTTCGAAGAAAGAGTGGAGACTTCGATTGGTTGAGGTTTATGCAGAATTGGTAGAACCTGCTCGACTGTCACTTCCTGATGAATAGCCGAAAGAAAACGATTGTAAACTACCTTAATTTCCCGATATTCACCACTGGTGAAACCTTGCATTAAGAATGAGGCCAGAGCTGAACTTTCCTCTGCCCGCGGCGTTGAATTTGAGGCAGGAAAATCTGCCGCCAAATGCGTAGCCTTGAAACGCTTAAAGTAAGTCAAACCTTTACGGCCAACTGAAATAATTTCTGTTTCGGGCGTGAGAAGTGAAAGTGTTTTGCGAATCACTTGACTATTAAAGCTACCTGCCAATCCACGATTCGAAGTGATGATTACAATTGCCGGCCGGCCGGCCGGCTGCGAAATGAAAAGAGGATGAGTAAATTCGGTACGCGTCGCCAGTCTACCCAGTATTGACCAGGCTAAATCAGCGTAGGCGCGCGATGCGGTTACCGCTTGCACCGCTTTCGACATCTTTGACGCCGCTACCATTTGCATCGCCCGCGTCAGCTTGCCCGTCGCTTGAACAGATTTAATTTTACGTCGCAGGTCTTGGGTGTTAGGCATTGGTTTGAACCCACATCTTGGCTCGAAAATCTTCAATTATTTGCTTTAAGTCGGCTTCAATCTCGTCGAGTTTCGGATTTTCATCAAAACGCGTGCAAACAGCTGGAAACTTAGTGGCCAAATACTCTCTTAGCCCAGCTTCAAACTCACCCACTCTCTCGACAGACACGTCGTCCAGATAACCATTATTCACAGCATAAAATGCGATTACTTGATCGGCGACTGTAAGCGGCTGATATTGAGGTTGTTTCAAAAGCTCGCTCACACGCCGACCGCGTTCTAACTGCTTGCGTGTTGCCTCATCGAGATCAGAGCCAAATTGAGCGAAACTTTCAAGCTCACGAAATTGGGCGAGATCAAGACGCACCTGCCCCGCCACTTTTTTCATTGCCTTGGTTTGAGCCGAGCCGCCAACGCGTGAAACCGAAAGGCCAACATTTAGAGCCGGTCGAACACCGCGATAAAAGAGATCGGTTTCTAGAAAAATTTGGCCATCGGTAATGGAAATGACATTCGTTGGGATATAAGCCGAAACATCGCCAGCCTGTGTTTCAATAATCGGTAAAGCCGTTAGCGAGCCGCCGCCATGATCTTGATTGAGCCGCGCGGCGCGTTCGAGCAAGCGTGAATGCAGATAAAACACGTCGCCTGGATAAGCCTCGCGACCGGGCGGACGACGCAAGAGCAAGGACATTTCGCGGTAGGCCCAGGCGTGTTTAGAAAGATCATCATAGACTATCAAAGCGTCCTGACCATGATCGCGGAAGTACTCGCCCATCGCGCAACCGGCATACGGCGCCAGATATTGCAGAGGCGCTGGATCAGACGCACCCGCGACCACAATAATTGTATGCTCAAGTGCGCCATACTCCTGCAAGATCGCAACGATGCGAGCAATCTTTGATTCCTTCTGTCCAATTGCAACATAAATGCAGATAATGCCACTGTTTTTTTGATTGATAATAGCGTCAATCGCCACCGCGGTTTTGCCAGTACCACGATCACCGATAATCAATTCTCGCTGACCACGACCAATTGGAATCAAGCCATCAATTGCCTTCAGGCCAGTTTGCACCGGCTGATTAACTGATTGGCGAGTGATGACACCTGGAGCAATTTTTTCCAAGAGTCCGGTTTCTTTGGTCTCAATCGGCCCCTTGCCATCCAAGGCTTCACCGAGCGGATTCACAACCCGACCAACGAGTGTCTCGCCGACCGGGACTGACATTACCTGACCGGTTGAGCGCACCGTATCTCCTTCGGCGACTGCTCGCGCATCCCCTAGAATCACAGCGCCGACGTTAGTCTCCTCAAGGTTAAGCGCGATGCCAGTTATAGTTAGTCCACTTTGAGTTACAAACTCTAACATCTCCGAAGATTGGGCGCGCTCCAAGCCAGCAACCCGTGCAATACCATCGCCAACCTCAATCACTGTACCTTGCGCGGTTTGGTGCGCCTCTGGCTTGTAACCTTGTATCCGTCGACGCAGATGGTCAATAATTGTAGCTGAATTTTGTTCTGGCATATTTCTCCTTACGCTGTGAGGACTTTACGGAACCCAGCAAGTTTACCCTGGAGCGAATAGTCTAATGTCTGCCCAATTAAGGATAGTTTTAATCCACCCAAAATAGCTGGTTCAATCTGTCGATCTAAAATAAACTCTGAATCTGAAAAAACTTGCTCAATCAGATGGATATGTTCGGGTGAAAGCTCGCTTGCCGTTGTAAGTGTCAAGCTGTAGGCATTCCTCGTTTTGGCTAAAATTTTCAACGCTTGATCCATTATACCGGTTAGGCGCTTAAAAGCTCCTTCTTCGGCCAAAAGAATCAAAAATTGCGCAAGCGCGGTAGGCATTATAAAATTTTTGGTAAAAACTTCTCGCGCCTTTTGTGAACCTTGAACGATTACTCGGCCAAGTAAGCGTTGAATGCGCCGATCCTTAAGAAGAAGATACCAACTCGATTGTTCGCGAAGTGGCACTTTCACTTGCGCCTCAATTAAGGCCCGGGCGTGAACACGGTTACTGATCATGCCGCTCCTTGACTGTCTTCAGGGCAGTTTTAATTTCGGCATCACTTAGAGGATTTTTTTGCCCATCAAGAATGCGTTCAAGCGCCGCCGCAACGAGAGTGCCGATTTCATGCTCAACTTCACTCATAAGACGGCCTTTCTCGCTTTCAAGCTGTTTGTGAGTGCGATCTACGAAATCTGTGGCTTCGCGATCGGCTTTAGTCTTGATCTGCTCAGCGACTTGCTCGGCGGACGTCCGCGCCTCGTCGAGAATCTGCTTAGCCTCAATCTTTGCCGCTTGCAATTGTTCGGCTGTTTCACGCCCAATTTCTTCCGCGCGTTTGGCGCTTGCTTCAGCCTGACGGAGTCCTGCTTCGATCTTGTTTTGACGTTTACGCAAAATCTCGAGCACTGGCCGATAAAGCACCCAGCGCAACAATAAAAATAACAGGAAAAAATTGACAACCTGGGTAATTAAGAGCGGTGTATCCACTCCCAAAGCGGCAATTCCGGAGAGAGCTGGCTCCGCCGTAACTTCAGTTGTAACAACTGTTTGTGACATTTAGACAAACTTGATAATCAAGGCAATAACAAGCGCGTAGATCGCGATTGCCTCGGTGAACGCCATCGCTAAAATCATGGCCGATTGAATCTTAGGCGCCGCCTCTGGATTCCGCCCCATCGCCTCCATTCCGCGTGAACCAATTAGGCCAATTCCAATCCCAGGACCGATTGCGCCAACGCCGATTGCCAACGCCGCCGCCAAGAGTTGCATCGTTTCCGCTTCCATATTACTCCTTTCCTTGGGTAAATATTAGTGAGCTTCAGAATGGGTATCGGCTGTAGCTGTAACAATAAAAACAAGTGTCAGCATCATAAACACAAGCGCCTGAATAAACCCAACGAGTAGTTCGATCACATAAAATGGCACCGGCACGACATAGGGAATTAAGAAGGCAATCACTACGAGTAATACTTCTCCAGCGAAGATATTACCAAATAATCGAAAGGTAAAGGAGATCACGCGAGCAACTTCGCCTATGATATGCAGGAAGCCAACAAAAAATCCGATCGCACCTTCCAGGGTTGGTTTAAATGAAAGATAGTGACGCACATGTTTAAAGAAGCCTAAAGCGATAATCCCCAAAATTTGAGTGCCTAAAACAGAGATGAGGGCGAGGGCGAGTGGAGTATTGAGATCGGTATTGGCGCTCCGTAAGAGTGGCGCTTCGCCAGTATTGGTATATAAAACCAAACTGCCAAATCCGGGGATGAGCTCCATCCAGTTCAGGGTAAGAATGAAAAGGAAAAAAGTGGCCAGAAAAGGCAGGAGTTGTTCGGCGCGACGGCGGTCTTGAGTCACTTGCTCAATGAGATCGAGCAGAATTTCGATGATTCCTTCGGCAACATTTTGAAATCCGTTTGGAATGAGAGCAATGCGTCGAGTTGCCAAGAATGCCAAACTGACGAGCGTGAAAATTCCCAGCCAGGTTGCAAGAATCGAGTTTGTAACCACGATCGGACCGAGGGAGAATAATTTTTCAGAAGCAAGAGAAATTTCGTGCATATTTCAAAAGATATATTTTTATTCGAAACGCTCAATTTGTTTGATATAGCGGTAGACCAAGCAACTCGAACTGGCAAGCGCTCCGCCTATTCCCAGAAGGATGAAAAGCGGACTTGTACCCAAGGTTTTATCCAAGTAAGCGCCGCCAAAACCCAGCAATGCCGCTGGAATTGCGATGATAAAACCCAACTGGCTAACAAGCGATAAAACAAAAAGGACGCGCTTCATTTGTCCTCTCGAACCTGATACTAATCTGCTGATAATCAAGCGTCAAGTTCGTATTCAGTCTAGCGTTTAGAATCTTGTTTTTCCAGTCAAATCTTGCTACCTTTAGACCCGTTACATTTAAGGGTCCGTAGTGAAGAGGCCTATCACGCCTCCCTGTCACGGAGGAGATCGCCGGTTCGAATCCGGTCGGACCCGCCAAGCCGAATGTTTACGCAAGAGCAAGTTTAAGTTTTGCAATTTCACGTTCAGCGCGCACTAGACGTTTTTTGAGTTCATCAATTTCCGTGAGAGCATCCTTCTCGGCATTATCCGTGCGTCTATCTAGCTTCTCCAGCGCAAAACGAATGTCAGCAAGTTCTTCTCTGATAAGTTGCTGATAGTAGGAGCGTTCTTCGAGGAAGCGCTGATCCATAAGTTGTTTTGTAATTTCGCGTTCTTCGAGGAAGCGCTGATCAACATAAGTTTTGAGTTCATTAACTGTTGCTTCATGTTGTGAAAACAACAATTCAGTCAACTGCTCAACTTGATGATCGGAAAATGCAATATTTTTTGCCATGAGTATACTATCCCACACGTCAAATGATAGCGTCAATTCGGGGTAGATTCTTATAGGTTGAGGGTGTCGACTCCGCTAGAATGTCAGCATGAATATTTGGTCAATGACCCTCATCATTCTCGGTTTAAGTTTATTTGAGACTGTTTCTAGCATCGATAACGCGATTATCAATGCCGAGGTGCTCGGAACGATGCGAGCGCGAGCGCGACGCTGGTTTTTGATTTGAGGTTTATTATTAGCAGTCTTTTTAGTCCGCGGGCTCCTACCCTGGCTGATTATTTGGCTTGCCACGCCGGGTATTAGTCCCGCAGGCGCGTTCACAGCCGCATTTTCAAACGACCCTCGGGTTATCGTCGCAATCGAAGCGGCCGCACCCATACTCCTTACAGGCGGCGGCACCTTTCTTGTCTTTCTCTTTTTCCACTGGCTGTTTTTAGAAGATAAGTATTTCGGTTTGCCCCACGAACGGATTCTGATGCGAACTGACCTATGGTTTTACGCAGTAATTTCTATCCTACTCTCGGCGATCGTCTGGTTTGCGCTCAAAACTGATCCAATGCTCGCTTTTGGCGCAACAGTTGGCTCAACAGCGTTCTTTATTACTCACGGCTTTAAGACGCAGGCTGAAAAAGGTGAGCAAGCGCTTCTGCACAGCTAGAACAATCTTTCAGATGTCTCCAAGATTCTTTATCTTGAGGCAATCGACGCGACTTTTTCAATTGACGGTGTGCTCGGCGCTTTTGCTTTCACTCTTTCCGTGCCGCTAATTTTACTCGGCAATGGCATCGGCGCGCTGGTTGTCCGCCAGTTGACGCTTGGCAATATCAAACGAATTAAACGCTACGTGTATCTAAAAAATGGGGCGATGTACTCCGTGCTCATTCTAGGTGGCGTCATGTTGACTGATGCGTTCGGCGCACATATTCCGGAATGGTTTTCGCCCGTTGTCACGATTCTCGTAAATTGCTTACTTCTTCGGCAATCAATTCGAGCGTTCCGAAGCAGGTAAAAATAAAACCCCCGAAAAAGGGGGTTAAGCGCTGAAGTTCGGTAACTAGCGGCGCAACAACCAATAGTCAAGCGTCGCAAGCCAGATACCGATGGGCATGAGGAGGTAACTGATTGCAATGATCAACACCGCCACTGCCCAATGCACATGAAAGGTTTGGGTTTGGGCGACCCAACGCCAACGTTCCGACAGGCGCATTGCCTTAATTAAGACGTAGATCATACCAACGACAACCAATATAGTTATCGTATGGATTCTGGCAATGCCAGTAATCTCGCCAATGATCAAAGCAAAAAAAACTTGTCACAATAAAAAACATAATGTTCTCCTTTTAAGTTTCAAGATCAGAAAGAGTATACACGAAGTCATTGACATTGAGACGATGTTGCCTCTATGATGCCAGGTTCCAATCAAGGGTTGGAAAATTTTAGAAGGGAATGATGTCAAGTGGGTTCTTTTAAAAATCAGCAAAATGGAAATGTGATCGCGGCGGCGAAAGCAGGCATTGTCTGCCTTTATGGAGTGTTCGACAACCAGCTCCGCAATTTTACCGAGATGGCTGGGTATCGGGATTATCTACGCGAATGCGCCGCAATCGTCGTGCGCGAAACAATCCCAATCGTGTATCTGGCGGGCGGGCACACGAACCCAAAGAGCAATTTCTCGGAAGCGAAATCGGTGGAGCGATACTTTCGAGATCATCTCGCACGCAATAAACCAGAGAACCAAATCAAAATCGAGCTTGAGGAGCGAAGTGTGAATACTCCACAAAATATTCACTTCTCGCTCACGCGGATACGGCTCGAATATCCGCATCTTCGAGAGGTGCACATCTTTACCGATCGATGCCGCAAACTAAAAGGCATGGCGCTGGCGCATCACCTGTGCTTCGGGTTTCGGCACACTGTGCATGGCGTGCCGCGCATCGACACCCACCCAAACAGTGTCTGGTGGAAGCAGGCGATTCAGGCCTTCTGTTATTACTTTTTCTTCGAAAACATCCTGCGCGACATTGATCGCGAGAAAAGGAGATGATAAGATTATTTTTTGTCTCTTCTTCAGATTCACCAGATATATCTGAAGAAGAAGATAAAAATCAGGAAAGGAGGAGAAAGGAATGGAGATATACCTCTCCGATAAGCAGGTGCGGGTGCTGGTTGCCGTCGCCAAGGCCTCGAGCTTTGGTCGCTACCTTTACCCGCAATGGAGAGGCGCCATCGTCTATGACGATGGCAAAAGCGAGGTCTGGGAGGTGACGTGGCAAAATCCTTCCAACCTCAATCGCTGGCGGTTGAGGGGAGTGATTCAACAGAACCTCCTGGAGAAGGTTCTGGGCCGAAAGGCCGAACTCCCTACACTCGGGACAGCGTTTTATTGTTGCGGCCTGGAACCGCAACAAGCGCTGGATTTTCGTAAGAAAATCCAGGCGAAAAAACAACCCCTCGCAGATCTCCCCGACCTGCAGGTTGTTGTTCGGCGCAACCCAACGAGCAGGAGGTAACAGTGGGAAACTCCTGCAAGGTGGGAAAGGCCGTACATCGGATCTGCGTCGCGGCCAAAAACGCACAGGAGATCCGTCTAGAGCTTGAACTTCGTGGCCAGGAAATTTGTCTGACCGTCGAAGACGGGTCCTCGTTGGACTTCTGCGATCTCCTCGCAAAATGCTCGAACAACAAAACGGTGCCGAGCATAATCGCAGAGATCGCCGCTCTACCGCCTGAAAAGGTGGAAGAGTGGTTCCAGCGAAAGATGGATATGCAGGCAAGTCTCGTAGCACCTGGAAACTGACGAGATTTGCCTCACCCCCCCAACCCACGCTACCTGGAAGCGTGGGTTTTTACGTTTTTAGATAAATCACGGCGTGATATTTCTGCTCGGCGTCCTTAAGCCAATTATCAAACGATTGTTGGACAACGCCCTGTTTTTCTAGGATCTCAATTGCGTGGTAGCCAAAATCGCTTTTAACTGGATTTTCCAGTATACCCGCGGGTGAGGAAAAAATTGCCTCCTCAATTACCGGAAGCTGTTCGCCGCGCGCAACCCAACCCATATCGCCGCTGTTATCACGACTTTCTAGATGTTGGGAAAACTCTTTCGCAAGCGCGCTAAAATCGCCATTCTCGTTCTTGAGTTTACCGATCAACTCTTTCGCTTGATTTTCATCGGTGACCAAAATATGACGAAAATGCACTCGCTCCAAAAGCTCTGTTTTAACTTTATCCTGCAATAAACGAATCTCAATCAGATCGCGTAAACGATCTCGACTCGAACCATAGAGCTCTTCAAGAATCGTATTTAATTCCTCCTCGCTCACCTCGCGCGGTTCGCCTTCTCCACCCTGCAAAACCAAAATTTCTTTATAAGCGGCGTCGATTTCAACTTGTTTCACTTTAAGATTAACATTTTTAGTCGCCCGTTTAATTGTGGCGTTAGAAACTAACAAATCAATCACCTGTCGACCAATCGGCGTACCAGGATCAACTGCTTCACCGGCTTGATTTGAGCGAGCGATAAAGGTTTCGATAAACGTTCGATAGTCTAAATACTCACGCGCCCAAATGAGTTGCCCCCCCACTCGCGCCACCGGGATCGGTAACCAACGAGCTAGCGAGCGGAGTTGAGGCGCATCATTGCCACGCAAGAAAGGTACGCCGATGCCAATCGTAATAAACACAATCAGACTTGCAACACCCGCGATCGTCCAGGGTAGCCATTTAGGAAATGCAGACATACATTCTTTTTAGTCTAGAAGCTGAACCAATCTGACGTCAAGACAACGCCCACCAGAGAAAGTGCCGAAAGTCCGAGCGCTGGCCAAAGCGATTTGAGCGGACGGGCAAGGTGTCGACATTCGAGGAGTTCGGCGACAATCAGGCCAACAATGACAATCACAAGCGCTCGAGAAGAAAAATTAGTTGGCCAAAAGAGCAAGATTAGAAAAATCTCAACTAAACCAATCGCCGCGGCATAGGCTAAAACAAGACTCGGCTTGTCAAAACGCATTAAAAGCCACATAAACATAAGAACGCCAATCAAGAATAACAACGCTAAACTGCCCACCTCGCCAACGAGACCAAAAAATCGAATCTCAAAGGCAATCACCGACCACAAAAATAAACTCATGAGAAGAGTTGCCCAGCGATTGTCTTGTCTCCAGGCCCAAAACGCTAAACAGCCGGCTAGAACACTAATGCCCCAAAGCCAAGCTGAATCACGATCCATGAGGGGTAAGATGGTGACGCCTAAAATCAAAATTAGCGTGCCAAGGTTTTTGTTTGTCACGGCGTTAAGACCACTGGCTCATAGTCTGCGCCTAAAGTTAAAACCAAATCGGCGGTTTCGCCTTCGGGCTTGGCGCTTGTCTCAACCTTTGCATTCAAGCGATCCGAAAGAAAATTAACCGTAAACGGCGCTCGACCTTGTGAATAATCATGTAGAACCGTTGCGGGCGCATCAACGATTTTATCGATTGAGACAATGTTATAACCTAAACTTTTAAGATCGAGCTCAAGTTCGTGCGCCAACCCAGGTTTACCACTGGCATTCAAAATCTCGATTTTAGCGTTTTCACGTTTTAAGTTTGGATCGGTAAAGAGTTCATGCGCGATCCGTTGCACTTCCTTGAAGTTGCCTGTTTTTGGCACAAGATAATAACCACCCTCATTCACGGTCATAAGCGGCCCATCGCTACCATTATCGAGTACCTTGGTGACAATGCCACCCGAGTCGACGGTATTGAGAATGCGATAGAGGCGTTCAAGCTCGGTTAAGCTCAAATCGGTGCGCACATGCTCGCCTAAAATCCCCATAATTTCAGAAAGCTTCCTTGGATTTGCAAGAATATCGAGCGAGAGGGAACGATCGCGGACTGCGAGCAAAATCTGTTGCTGGCGACTAGCGCGATCAAAATCTGAAGTCGTTTGGCGCGAGCGCGCATACTTAAGCGCAATCGTGCCATTGAGTTTCTGCGTGCCAGCCCCAATCGAAAAAGGTTGATAGCCTTCCAATTTTTCATCTGGATAGAATGGATCATCAAGCGCCTTGGGTATCTCAACTGTGATGCCACCAAGAGCGTCGATGAATTTAATGAAACCGGTAAAATCGACTCTCACAAAATAATGGATCGGCAAATCAAGCACATTGCCAACTGTCTCCTTTAGCACCTTAGGGCCATTGCCCGGCTCCTGACTTTCGCCGTATGAATGGGCGGAGTTGATCTTACCGTTGCCATTACCGGCAATCGGCACACGCAAATCGCGTGGCAGAGAAAGTAAGGCAAGTTTTTTATTTTCAGGATCAAGGCTGGCGACCATTATTGTGTCCGCAAGCGCTCCGCCTTTGTGTCCGCTTCCGCCAATTCCGATAAACAAAATATTGATCCTCCCATCCCCCTCGCCTTTCAAAGCATTGGGATCAAGTGTCTCGCCGAAGAACTTTAGAATTGGAGATTGAGTGTCAGAACTATCACTGACTTGAGTAAAAGCCCGCACCGCGCTCCAGCCAAACCAGACAATCCCCGCGAGAATAAGCGCAGAAACTATAAGAGTAAAAATCTTCGTTGGCGAAAGCTTGTAGGTTCGAAACTTATTCAAGCTCTGGCCATGATTTTTATCGATATCGCTTTGAGATTGAGAAGACGACATTGGTCTATTAGTTTACCACAAGGCGCTTACTGCATGCGCTCGAGGGTGAGGAAGGAAAAGCGTTTTTTAGTTCGACGTTTAAGCCTGCTCCAAAGAGTACGGGGCGAGAAAGTTGTAATTTCTGCGCTGTGGATGAGTTCAACGGGTAAATCTAAAACCCAGCCTGTGGCTTGCATTAGCGCCAAAGTTACTCGAACCGAAGTGCGACTATGCGGAACCACTAGAACGCCAAGCTGGTGCAAATCTTGCCAAGTTAAACTGTGCCGAGCCAAAAATTCAGCGATTAGTTTTTCTTCACTGCGTTCTTCTGGCTCCAGAACCAGAAGCTCTTCATACTCCTTGGCATTGACAAATAATGTCAACCTTAATTGGGTGCGATCGGCGCCGACTACTAAGCGTTTCATTTGCGTACCTCGATTTTTACGCATCTTTTGCCCTGACGGCTGAAAGAAAAATACAAGAGATAGTGTGCCTGTTCAATAATTTCAGGCAGATTGTCAATCCATTCAACGAGTGTCGCTCCTTCAGGATTTTCGAGGGTTAAGCCAAGCGCTTCGAAATCTTGTTTGCGAGTCAAGCGATAAAGATCAAGATGGTGAAGACGTTTAATACCTCTCACTGCTTGTGGCAACTTATAAATTTGCTCATAAACAAAGGTTGGCGAGATAACTTCGGCTTGTAGACCTAAATCGAGCAGTAAATGACGGACAAAGGTTGTTTTACCAGTACCTAAAAAACCAACCAAGCCGACAATTAGACCGGGTTTTAAGTTTTTCGCGAGCTCGTGAGCGACTGCCGTCAGTTCATTCAAAGTCTGAATTGGGAAAACTCGTTTCATATTTTCATTCCGGCTTGGATCAAACCTATTGATCGTATCTCCAATTTCTGTCGAAGAGCAAGTAAGACACCGTCGACTAACAGAATACCGGCCATGAGGAGCGCCGCCAAGGCTCCGTAACTGCCTAATCGCCCTAGGGTAAGTGTTGGTCGGATAATTTTAGCGCCAAGCACGCGAGTAAAAGGCGGGGTACTTTGACTATCAGGCAAGACGCCGATTTCTGATTTGACAAATAAGTCGGGCGCAAGATCAATCACTTCCTCATCATCTGCTACTCCGTCTTCATAGTCGCCGACAGACTCTCTTGTTGCCACCGCTGGATCTTCTCTTTCCGACTCAGTTGAATCTGATTGTGCGCTGATTATTTCTTCAGTTTCACTCGTCGTCTCCTCTCTCAACACAGTCAACTCTTCGGCATCCAAGACACGAATTGTCAAAGGTTCAAGAGCCACAATAATTCCCTGTCCAGAAATTTCGCTCTGTTCAACTAGCGCAGGAAACACGACGCCTTTTTTACGAGAAAGATGGAAACTGTGATTTTCTGTTTGAATAATTGGCACAGAACCAGTTTTAACGACTATCCCTTGGAAGACTGTCACCTTTAACAGGTTTAACTCCTCGAGCTCGTCAAGGGATTTCTTTTTCAGCTCTTGATGGCCAATGTGTTTAGCATCGTCAGGATTTGCCAGAAGGAGACGCGGTAAAGCGGCTTTGGAAACTTTAGCCACGATTTCAATGCGATCACCCGGCTGAAATGTAAGTGCGACACCATCACGAAGCTGAAGTTCAGCGGCAATCTGATCATCCCCGACAACAAGATGATGATCTGAATAAGCGCCTTGCACCAAAAGTACAGTTGCTTCGGTTCGGATCGTTTGATTTGCGAACTCATCCTTACCAATAATCAACTCCCTGAATGAATGGAATTCAATTGAAGAATCAGATGAGTCTTGCTCTTCGGATTCTTTAACGCCTCCCTCTGGAAGAATATCGGCATTTTCCACCCCGGGCGTGGGCGATGTCCAACCCCAACTGCCTTTTTTTGACCAACTTTTGTTAAACGACGCGCTCCCAAAACTCACATTCTCCACCTCTACCCCATTTGGAGCGATCAAGCGCACCATATCACCTGAATTATTTAACTGTAACTTGGTTTGATTGCCTCCAAAAATTACTCGCGAACGACCCTCGATAACAACTGAATCCTCAAACGTGTAGGGGCGACTGCCGCCCTCATTAATATCGTCAATCTGCCAACCGATTAAGTTCACTGCCGTCTCACCCAGATTCTCAAGCTCAACAAACTCCTCGGCGCCCTCATTTGGGCGAGGGAGAATTTCCGATAGATGAATATCCTTACTGATCTGATTTGCCACACAGGGATAAGAAAAATTTTGGACAACCGATCCATTCCGCAAAACCTCGAGGCGCGCCTCGAGAAGACCGAATTGTGTCGGGAGTTCGAGGAAAAATCGGTATTTATTTGTTTCAATCAGCTCGCCTTCAGGACTTTGATTTTGCAAAATCAACCTTAAACGTTCGGGCACGCCGCCACTTAAAGCAATATCGAGCGGAATAGCGCCGCCTTGTTCCGGCCAAATCAAGCGGCAAGTTTGTTCCGCAAACTTAAGCGTCATGCTTCGTTCAGGGGTACCTAGATCATTGAGGTTGGCGTCTAAATTACGGGCTGTATTCGCATTTTGCCAGGCAGTCGCTTGAGCGCCAGATTGGCTAAAATCAACACGCTCCATCGAAGTTGGAGGCGATGTGGCGCCGGCAAAAGGCTTGCCTCCATCACCAGCTTGATCGATGACGTTTGCATCCGTAGCGCGCAATTCGAGCGCAAGGGCGCTATTGCTAAGAGAAAGTTTCGAGTTAATCAAATCTGGTTCAAGATTAAGCGCCGACTCGCCGCCGCTGAAAGTATCGGCGGGACCATTATTCGCGATCAGAAAAAAATCTCCCGGAGCAAGTTGGGTGTTCTCGGGAATCGTAATCAACTCGCGAGGTTCACTGCTCATAGACCAAATACTCCAGTGCGACAGATCAATAGATTCGGCGCTAATATTTTTCAGTTCAAGCCACTCATCGGCAGTCGAACGGCTTGATCCGGCCCAGGCAATTTCGCTAATGCCGACTGTTGGCGTGCTTGCTGAAACCCAACTTGGCAGTAAAAATAGAAAAAGAATTAGCCACGTCATAATTTTTCTCCTAAAGACACCGTTTTACCCTCAGTTAATTCACCGTCGAGCGAAGCTGAACCCCTAGCGGGTGGCAAGCGATTAGGCGAGATGTCGATTTCTTGCAGATGTTCTTTGGCTTCAGTGGTCTGGGTGACAAGATCCTCATGAAAATGATCGGGATCATAGTCATGGGGAGCGTGCGCGTGTAGTTGCTTAAGACGACTCTGAAGTTCTGCCTCTTTTGAATTTGCTTGAGAAAGCTCTAGGGCGCGGGGCGACATAATTTCTTCATGGCCAGCAGTCCCAATGCGCATTGCTAGGCGATCATTGAGCATCAGAATGGTATTTGCGATCACATGCGGTTTGGGGACATAATTCATAACAAAATTCGGCGCCTCACCAGCGCTCTCAACAACAACTGTCCCATAGCGGAAAAAAGTTTGAATATAACCATTCATTTGCGCAGACACATCCTGGACACGGAGTAAACTTAACTCTGCCACTCTTCGATTAAATAAACCCACTTGTTTAACATGAAGCAAACGTTCAGGTGTAATTATAGCCACGTCAAGATAATGCTCAATCCACGCAGTTAAAAAGACCGCATCCGTGATCAACAAATATCCTCCGATCGTGAGAGATGTAAGAACTAAGTTTAAGCCTTTGAAGAAACCTATACCCTGGTAACTCACGACCGTGAAAAAAATGACGATCGGAATTATAAGCATGACAAGCACAAATAACAGCCAGCCAGCGAATGCCATCCAATGTCTCCGGACAAAGATTAGGATTTCTTCATTTTCAAGTTGCCCGGGGAAGAGATCGCTCTCCTTGCCGGTGACAAGATTAGTCTGAATCATAAAGTTAGAGCTCCGATTATGATACCAACGAACGTGAGTAAAATAACGACGCTTGCAAAACCAATGTAGGCGCGCAACATTGATTGTGAGGCATCACCTGAATATCCATATTCGTTCAAATGATGAGCGGCGTAAACAGAATAGAGGACAAATGTTAGCAGGAGACAAAGATACACGATAATCGCGAAATAAAAGAGAGGACTCATAAAATTAGGTAATTAGTGGGGAATACATCTATAAAACTTCGGCGCTACGAGCAGTGGTTTTTCGCCCTCTTGGGGTTCTCTCAAGCCAGCCTTCGCGAATCAAATAAGGTTCATAAACTTCTTCGATCGTTTGCATATCCTCGCCAAGCGAAGCGGCAATTGTTGAAAGACCAACGGGACCACCTTGAAATTTATTCGCAATCGTTGCGAGAAGTTCGCGATCAATTTTATCGAGTCCAAAAGGATCAATTCTCAATAATTCAAGCGCTCGACTAGCGATTTCAGCTGTAATGACACGTTCACGATGAACCTGGGCATAGTCGCGAACCCGACGCAAAAGTCGATTTGCAATTCGTGGAGTGCGGCGAGAGCGTCGCGCAACTTCCTTCGCGCCCGTTGTCTCAAGTGGCGCGGCCATGATTTTCGCAGATCGAGCAAGAATTTTTTCAATATCGCCAATTTCGTAAAAATCAAGATGGAAATGCCCGCCGAAACGGTCGCGCAGGGGCGCGCTTAACTGGCCAATGCGCGTTGTTGCGCCAATTAAGGTAAAGCGAGGCAGGTCAAGTCGGAGAGTTTTAGCGGCTGGCCCCTTGCCAAGCACAATGTCGAAGGCAAAATCCTCCATGGCCGGATAAAGCACTTCTTCAACCGTTCGGTTGAGGCGATGAATCTCATCAATAAAAAAAATGCTACCGGGGGATAGATTGCACAGAATCGAAGCAACGTCACCAGCTCGCTCGAGCGCAGGCCCAGAGGTAATCTTAATCTGTACTCCAAGCGCTTGAGCAACCACATACGCAAGACTCGTTTTACCAAGACCAGGCGGGCCGTAGAAAAGAATATGTTCCAGAGTTTGCTGACGTTCTTGAGTTGCTTGAATGAGAATTTCTAAATTTTGTTTCGTCGCCGTCTGACCAATAAAATCCGAGAAAGTTTTGGGACGAAAAGTGTTATCCTCGCGCACATCCTCTGGTTGGATCCGAGGTTGGGTTAAAATAGTCGTGTTTGATGAGAGTTCCGCTTCCTCCATACCTCGACTATATAGAACTCATGGAAGGTAGTCGAGCGGATTGGCTCGGCTTGAATACTCCCAAATTTCAAAATGAAGATGCGGACCTGTCGACCAACCAGTTGAACCCATGTAGCCAATAATGTCACCTCGCTTAACCTCGTCGCCGCTTGCAACTACGAAACTCTGCAAGTGTCCATAGAGCGAGCTCCAACGCGCGTTGTGACCGATGACAATGTATTTGCCGTAAGCATATAGTTTGCCGTTATAGGTCATCTCGGTTACCGTTGTCACCGTTCCGTCGGAAGCGGCGTAAATGGGTGTGCCCGCCGAATTGACTAAATCTAGCCCGCCATGACCGCCATTTGGCTGAAATGGAGTCGAACCCCCAAAATAAGTGCTGATGTAACGATAATCTGTTGGCCACTGAAAACCCACATTCGAGGTGCCGCGATCACGCGCCTGAAGAACGCCCGGGCCAGATGCCTTAGTAAGACGCGATCGCACAAGCGCCATTTCGGATTCAACCTGGGCATTTAGCTTTTTCGCTTCATCGACCGCCGATTCATACGACTCCTGCTGTTCTTTGGTTTCAACTAAAAGCACCGCTTTGCGACTCTGTTCATTTGCAAGACCAGCCTTGTAAGCCTCTTGCTGGGCTTGCAGACCTTTTAATTCTTGATACTTGCCATCAAGATCGGATTTCTTTTGTTCAACCTCCCGCTTAAGCGCATCAATTTCATGCAGGGTCGCATCGATGCGATATTCCAGTGATTCAAGATACTCATTGTGCTCAATGACTTCCGAAATTGAATCAGAACCGGCAATAATAAAAAGCAACTCTTGCTCACTTGTTTCATAGAGCACGCGCAAGGTTTCATCCTGATTTCTTTTTTGTTCGTCCAATTCACGTTGACGTTGAGCAATCTCTTCTTCAGCTATCTTAATTTCAGATTCAGTCTGACGAACTTGCTCATCGGTTTCTTGAATTTTTTGTTCTGTCTGATCGATATCATCTTCTAAACGAGAAATTTGACCCTTGATCGTTGAGGCTTCTTTTTGCTTCTGCTCAGCCGCTTTTTGATTCTCGCGAATCTTTTTGTTGAGCTCGCGCGTTTGATCCTGTAGATCGCCTAGGCGATCTCGATCGCCTTGTTTAGAATCTTCAGCTCTAACCGCATTCGAACCAAACCAAGCGAATGGCATCATGAAGAATGCGACCAAAAGAGCGCTTAAAAATGCTTTGAATAAATGCCTGGAGTGACCACCATCTCGATCGCGATTCATCATATCCCTCCGACACGATCTTTAATTATAGCACACTGGGCTCATTATAGTTTGACGAATTTTCGAACTGCCATATAACTCATAGAAATCGATGTGCAGACCCCAATTAGGAGAAAAATTAATATAAGCCAGAATAAATTTTGTAAGAAGAAATCAAGCATATTGGGGGCCAAAAACTTGGCAATCGAGAGTAAGGGTGTCGAACTTGCGAGATCGTAGCGCAAGAAAAGATAAATTGTCGGCAGAGCCAATCCCGTCCCAATGACGCCAAAAAGCGCCGCCTCGACTAAAAATGGCCAGCGCACAAAGGCTTCTGTTGAACCGACTAAGCGCATAATCTCAATCTCGTCGCTTCGAGAAAGAATGACCAGACGGGTCGTGTTATAAATGAGCACGTAGGACAAAAAAAGAAAAATGCCAGCTAAGATCCAGCCATTCTTGCGCACCGATTGAGCAGTTGTGACCAGACTTTCAATGACCGACTCATTGTCTTGGTAGCTCACCCGCCGCACTGAAGCTTCATATTGAGACGAGTCAAAAATCCTGGCAATGGTGCTTAAATTCGCCGGATCATGCGCTCGAACTATTAAGCTCCGCGGCAAAGGATTATCTTCGGGTGTAATTAAACTTTTTACCTTTTCCGAGGTACGTCGATCCTGCCAAATTTCATAGGCACGCTCTTTAGAAATATATTCGACCGTCTTAATATCGGGACGATTGACAAGTAAGCGACGAGTTTCTTGAATTGTCTCCTCGGAGACATCATCATTAAAGTAGACCGCAAGGTCGAGCTTGTCCTGGATGCCCTGGGTTGTATTAACAATCACCACGCTTTGAATCGCAAAAACACCGATAATGAAAAGTGTAATCGCGATTACGACGGTTGAAGCAACCGATAACCAACTGTTTCGGAAAAAATTAACCGCTCCCAGACGTAAAACGCGGCCAACGCTTCGCAAAGTCATCCGTTTATCTCCTTACCCTGGTGACCGGGCAAAACATACCGACCGATCTTTTCGTCTGAAACTATTCGACCGTGTTCCATAGCAATAACTCGTCGTTTTAAGTTATTAACAACTTCTTTGTTATGAGTGGCCAAAAGAACAGTGGTTCCGCTCCGATTGATGCGTTCAAGAAGCTCGATAATCTCGCCGGTTGTAGCCGGATCAAGATTGCCGGTCGGCTCATCGGCAATCAGAATTCGCGGCGAATGAATCATAGCCCGAGCAATGGCAACACGCTGTTTTTCGCCACCGGAAAGTTCATGCGGGTAGTTTTCACCCTTATCAGCCAATCCGACTAGGGTCAAAATTTTTGGCACTCGCTCTCGAATTTCAGCCGTTGAAATATCAGATACTTCGAGCGCAAAGGCAATGTTTTCCCAAACAGTTTTTGCGGGCAAAAGTTTAAAATCTTGAAAAACAACACCCACTTTGCGTCGATAATAAGGCAATTCACGTGGTTGCAAGAGTGTGATATCGCGCTCGGCAATTAAAATTTTGCCATGGTCGGGTTTCTCCTCGGCAATCAAAAGCCGGATCAGGGTGCTCTTACCGGCGCCAGACGGGCCAACGATGCTTACAAATTCGCCCTTGGCGATCTCTATGTTGATGTCATCAACCGCGATTGCGCGAGTTCGAGAACCGGATGTCCGAACATAAGTTTTTGCGATGTGTTGCAACTCAATCAAAACCCCTCCAAAATGATCTTGGGGACTTTAGACGCGCTTCTCTTGCATACAGAAACGTGTAAAATACGTCTATTTATAGGATAACAAATTCCTGGTCACACGACTAGTGAAGAATTGATTTAAGAGAAGCGAGATTGCGCCTCATGCCTTCAACATAGCTTTCATTTTCATTCCCTGTCTCGAGCGGATCGAGTTCAGCGATTTTAATACCTAGATCCTGCGCCAATTGCTCAACAAGCGCCGGCGAAAATTGGGGTTCGGTAAAGAGTCCTTTGAGCTGATTCGACTCAACAATTGAACGAATCTCGGCGATGGTCCCGGGAGTCGGGGTTTCGCCCGGCGTCGCTTCGATAACCGCTACCTGTTCAAGCCCATAATCACGCGCAAAGTATTGAAAGGCGCTGTGAAAAGCAATAAATTTCTTCTGTGAAAATTGAGCAACAGCTTGGGTAATTTCCTGATCGAGGGATTTAAGTTGTGCTAGAAGTTGATCGGCATTTTCTTGGTAATTGATGGCATGATTTGGATCGTTGTCAGAGAGCGCCTCGAGAATAGCGGTCGCTATTAGAGTGGCATTTTTGGGTGAAACCCAAAGATGAGGATCGGTTCCAACCACGCCCTCTTCCTCGCCCTCAAGGAGTTGAATCGATTGAGAAAGCACACTCTCAAGTTCAAGAATTGGTAAATCTGATCGCTCAACTGATTCCAAAAGCGATTCCAGCCATTCTGTTTCTAGGTTAGCGCCATTGATAATCAGAAGATCGGCCGCCTTGAGCTCGGCAAGATTGGCTGGTGTCGGCTGATAATTGTGCACTTCTTGGCCGGAAGGAATAATTTGATCAACGCGCGCAAGATTACCTACGATTGGTTTTGTAAGCAGTGTCAGAGGATGAAACGTGGTTACAACACGAAAACGCGCATCCTCTGCTTCAGGTTTCTTGAGCCACCAAGCGACAATGCCACCGATGGCTATCACCAATAACAATAGCCCGTACCAGTATTTCATCTATTTTTAGAATAATCTCATTCACTAGCTAAAGCAAATTAGGACATTCTCACTTTTCCCGTTTTCGATATTGCGGCATCTCAAAGCTGGTCACCGCTCTTGTGTTTTGAGAGCAATTTTGGTAAACATCAGAGTTTGGCAACCTTTAAAATTTGGTCAGAAAAAGGAGGAAGAAAAAATGCGGAATCATGTTGAGTTGGCTGATTGGCTAGCTCAAACCTTTATCGTAAATGTCACAAGAGCCTGGCAATCTCCAACGTTCGATGATATGTACGCCTGCCTCATCGGCTGTCCGAAGTCGCAATCGAGCCCGCCGACACTGGACAGTGATCTTCCTAAATTAGGCGAGCAACTCAATTTATCCGAGTGGCAAAAGCTTGATCAACGCGTGAGCTGGATTCGGAAGAAAGAGTGGCTCTTTGCCGATGTCAACGGCGGCGTGAGACTCGTGCAAGATCCCGATCCGAATCTCATCCGACTTTACTTGAATACGCGGCGAAGTTTTTATCCGATCTACATCGATAAAATCGTTCGCCTGTTTGCCACTTTGGACCTCAAATTGAGAACCAAAGTCTGCACTCTCAAGTCCCGCTGGGACAACTATGATGGTATTACCATCTATGTTCGCCCTTACTACTTCAATCAAGTACTTGCCGCTGTCCGCCACAATCTTGATCATAAGATTTTCATTCGATCTACAACGTCAAGGGTAGCGCGACAAGTTTTTGGAGGAGTTTACATTGCCCAGGAACCCGACCAGAGGCGAACCAGCTTTCATGGGAGGATTGCAAACGCAATCTCATCGGCGATTTATGAATCTCGAGAAGTCGGTGCCTTGATAATTGTCCCGCGTCAGACACGCGGGGGGCAACTCGAGGGCTGGAGCCTAGAAATTCTTAGCCAAGCTACCTGGCATGTTCAGCTCGGGGCCAGTCTCAAAAATTGGGGGGTTGACCCGAATCGAATTTATCTCAATCTGGCAATCGAATCCGAGGTTCGATCCGCAATTTGGAGATCACTCGGTTCACTGTAAAGGAGGATTTTCGCAAACGACGCCTCCGAGGCGTCGTTTTTCTTATCTAACCACTAAATTTTTGAGAATTGAGATATTTTTTTTATCTGGGCCAGTATTATCAAAACCAGGAACTTCGAGAAGCCAAGGAAGCTTACAAAGTATCGGGTTTTCCAACATTGCCTTAAAGCCCGCCAGACCGATCTCGCCTTCACCAATGTTTTCGTGACGATCGCGGTGGCGTCCCAGTTCAAATTTTGAATCATTGGCGTGCATCACTGCCAAACGCTCAAGACTCACAGCTATATCAAAATCCTTCAATAACTTGCGAAGCGTCTCTGGGGATCGAACGTCGTAACCAGCGGCAAAAAGATGACAAGTATCAAGACAGACCTTGACTCGCTGGGAGTTAACACCTTTTACTATCAGCGCAAGTTCTTCAAAATTCGACCCGATTACGCCACCTTGGCCAGCGGTGTTCTCAATAATTAACTGGCTTTTGCCTTGTGCGCGATGAAGAACTTCATCGACTGCCTTAATAACCTGTTGGATAGCCTCATCAGCGTCTCTTCCCTTGCGCGAACCAATATGAAAAATTACACCTTGAGAGCCGATTTGGTCAGCGACAGTTAAGGCATGTACCAAGGCATCGACTGATTTTTCTAGAAGCTCCTGGTTGTCTGTTGCCAAATTCACCAGGTACATTCCATGAATAAAAACCGGCGCGAGATTATGTTCGACAATGCCCAGCTTAAATTGCCTTACTTGCTGATCGGTAATCACGGTTTGGCGCCACTGGCGCGGCGAGGTGACAAAAATTTGAAAACAATTAGCGCCAATTGAAAGAGCGCGTTGAATGGCTAAATCGACCCCACCAGCGACCGAGACGTGCCCGCCAATCTTCAAGCATGACCCCCTAGAAGTTGTGTCAGTTCAGCATGTAATTTCCCATTTGAGGCAAGAGCGGCACGACTCTTGAGCTTCATCGGCTGGTTATTGATGTCCGTTAGTTTGCCGCCCGCCTCTTCGAGTATCAAACGTGCCGCTACCCATTCCCATGGCTGAAGATCAAAATGCAAAAAAGCATCATGGATACCAGCCGCAACTGAACAGATTTCCAGTGCGGGCGCCTCGCGGGTTTTAAGTTGCCGGACTTTGTCCTTAATAAGCATTGCGGCCTCAAAACCTCGATCGCGACCCGCTCCGTGCCCAAAACCGGTAAGAACATACGAATCTTCAAGTCGAGATGTTGTTCGAGCAGTTAAGCGAGTATCTTGGAAGAAAGCGCCGCCGCCCTTGATAGCTGTATACAAACACCGCTTACTTGGCACCGAGACTACCCCAACTAAAGGTTCCCCATTTTCAACCCAGGCAACAGTCGTTGCAAAATGCTCATCGCCAGTGGCAAAATTTTCAGCGCCATTCAACGAATCAACGACCCAGAAACTCGGACTGGCCGGCGCCTCACCCATCTGTTTCCCCCAGATGACCTCTCGTGGATATACCTGACTTAAAAAAATTCGGATCGCCTCTCGACTTACTCTGTCAGCCTCAAGAACGCCCTTGTCTCGATCGCCCTTATGCCACTCACCCTCAAATTGGCGGCGTAATTCGTCACCGGAAATAAATGAGGCTTGCTTGGCAACTTGTAAACGAGTTTGTAGATCAACTGCCATTTTTACTCCATTTGATTATTTGTATATATAATAAAATGCGCGATGTCATCGTTTGTCACGAGAAGAGTATGATCCGTGGTCAATATAAGACCACGATTCGGCCGAACCTGAAAACCGAGATAAACAACTGGAATGTGTTTGGCTTTAGCAGCATAAACCACCGGCTGAAGATCAGAATCAGAGCTTGCGAGAATGATTTTCCCAACCTTGTCTTCGTAAATATCTTGCAAGATGTCGACGGCAATACGAACATCGACCCCTTTTTCTTCAAATGTTATGCCGTCGTTACGAACTCGACTCCGCACGCTTCCACCAGTAATATAGCGAAAACCTTGCTGTTCCAGGTGTTTGCGCAGTTGCGCTTCGCGTTCAATTAATTCCTGGGACTTTTCTTGAGTGTGTCGGCTTGAGTGCAGTTTGGCAAAATAGAAGGTTGCTAGATCAACATTTTCATTCTTGAATAGATGATTAAAAAGTCCCCAAAAATCATAGTGAGTAAGATCGTTTAATAAGCCTCGCCGCCGCAAGATACTCCTAATTCGGGCGAATAAATTTTGCCCGTCAATGTAGAGGTGAGTAGATTTCATAATAAATCGAAATGAGGAAGAAATGAGATCGAAAAGATAATTGACTATACCATATTAAGCATTTTCCAGGTAGGTAGATCTTAATCCCCTGCTTCGGTTTTAGCTCGAACTATCTTTTCGCCAATCGCCAGCAACATAGCGGTTGCGATTTGATGTTAAATGCCAAGCGTGAGGATCAGCCGTGACAATTTGATCCCATAAAGCTTGAGCTGTTTTCGTAAATAGAGTCGGATAAACATTTTTCTTTCGGCTTTCAATCCAGATTTCACCCATCGAGTGCCCCCTCTTGCGAAGCTCACTTAACTCAAGCTCAACATCGATATTATCGGCGTCTTTAACAATCTTTGCCTCAATACTTTGCCTCGATTCATATTCTTGAGCAAGCGCCAACATCTCCGCTTCATGAATTGTGCCATCAAAAGTATCTTGCGTTGCCAGCGCGTCATCTCGCTTGGTGTACTGACGAGAAAGATAATGCACATCCCCCGTGCGGCTTTCAGCCACATCATGCAAAAGCGCCAGCTTTAAAATTTTTTCGTGATCGCCGGCGCCTTCTAATTTGGCAATCGTAAACGCAATCCACGCGACCCGAAAGAGATGCTCGGCGCAATTCGCCGTCTCGGGGCCAAGAAACTGCTTCCACACCCGATCTAGGTGACGAAGTGTTCCAATTTCATAAAGCAACTCAACATCACGCGCAAGTGTTGGGATTTTAGTTTCATTCCCCATACTGCCTCCTCTTAACCTGATAAGTATTTAAGCCCCGTGGCATTTTTTGAATTTTTTGCCCGATCCACATGGGCAAGGGTTGTTGCGACCAACCTTGCCATAGGGGTTGGGTGTGTTAATAGGTTTAGGTACGACAGTCGAAACACTAGCGCCCGGTCCGCGAACAATAATGGCAACTTTGTTTTTTGGTGGCGCTGTGGGCGATGTCGGTCTAGTTGACAACGAAGTGGCATCCCTGTGTTCTAATTTCATTGTGACACGAGGAGTTGCTTGAGACTGCGAACTCTCTGCTGTTCTCACTTCGAGCTTCATCAACATCTCTACAACCTGATTTTCTATCTCGTCTTTTAATTTTGTGAAGAGGCCAAAAGCCGCATCTTTGTACTCGACAAGCGGATCGCGTTGAGCATAGCCTTTAAGACCGATGCCTTCACGCAAGTGTTGCATAGTCGAAAGATGGTCGACCCACAAAGCGTCAATTGTGCGCAAATAAATTAGTCGTTCCAAAGAATAAAATTGCGCTTCGTCAACTGAAATTATTTTTTGCTTAAAATCCTCGATCTCATCGGGGTGTAAAAGTTCGAGCACTTCCTCATGAAGCCGACGATCAGTTTCCACATTCATTAGGAGAATTCTGCGTCGCTTGCGATAAATAACTTCACGTTGCTGATTGATTACATCGTCGTACTCAACCAAATGTTTGCGAATGTCAAAATTATGCCCCTCAACCCGCCGCTGGGCCTGCTCGATGGAACTCGTTATAAGCTTATGTCGAATCGGTTCATTATCAGGAAGGCCGAGTCGATTCATCATGCTCTTGAGGCGATCGCCGGCGAAGATCCTCATTAAATCATCGTCAAGAGAAACGTAAAATTGCGACTCCCCTGGATCACCTTGGCGGCCAGAACGACCACGGAGTTGATTATCAATGCGGCGAGCTTCGTGACGTTCAGTGCCAATCACGGCTAGACCGCCCGCTGATAGGACCTCTTGGTGACACGCTTCCCAGGCAGTTATATCTTGTTTAGATGCGCCCAGGCCAGGTTTTTTGCCGCCCAGCAAAATATCAACGCCGCGCCCTGCCATATTAGTCGCCACAGTTACACGCCCTGGTTCGCCTGCGTGCTCAACAATTTTTGCCTCGCGTTCGTGTTGTTTAGCATTTAACACGTCGTGCTTAATGCCCGCGCGCTTCAAAAGTTTCGAAAGACGTTCAGACTTTTCAATTGAGATTGTCCCTACCAACACCGGCTGTTGCTTTTGAGCGTGACGTTTGATTTCTTCGACAATAGCTGTAAATTTGGCGCTCTCGGTTTTATAAATTACATCATCGTGGTCAAGGCGAATCATGGGCCGATGGGTTGGAATCTCGACGACATCCAGATTATAGATTTTTGCAAACTCTTCGGCTTCAGTCGCGGCTGTACCGGTCATGCCAGCAAGTTTACCGTACATGCGAAAAAGATTCTGAAATGTGATTGTGGCCATGGTTTTGGATTCCTGGCGCACCTTAACTTTTTCTTTCGCTTCAATTGCCTGATGTAAACCTTCGGAGTAGCGCCGACCCGGCATCAGTCGACCCGTAAATTCGTCAACGATAATCACCTCGCCATTTTTAACTACATAGTCGCGATCGCGCTGAAAAAGAGCCTGCGCTTTGAGCGCTTCTTCGAGGTGGTGAACCAAGTGGACGGTTGTGTCAGCGTATAAATTTTTAACGCCTAGCGCTGATTCGACTTTGTGAATGCCGCTATCAGTCATCGTTACATAACGCTCCTTTTCGTTGACAAGATAGTCTGTATTGATCGCGAGCTTTGGGATAATTTGGGCAAATTTAGCATATAAATCCGCAGATTCCTCGGCCGCGGCGGAGATGATGAGTGGAGTGCGAGCTTCATCAATTAAGATAGAATCAACTTCATCGACGATGGCAAAAATTAACTCTCTTTGCGTCAGGCGATCGGGTTGGACAGCCATATTGTCACGCAGATAGTCAAAACCAAATTCATTGTTCGTGCCGTATGTAATATCGCAAGCATAGGCTTCACCGCGAGTGCAAGGCACTAGATTTGGCCAATCAGAATTTGAATTTGGAATATCTGATTTCAGATCATTTTCTGTTTTCTGTTTTCTGTTTTCTGTTGCTTCCGGCGAGTAGCGCCAGCTCTGCTCCTGTTGGCCAATCACGCCAACCGATAAATCCAGAAAAGTGTAGAGCGGGCCGTTTGAGTGAGCGCCAACTTTTGCCAAATAATCATTCGGCGTTACTAGGTGAGCGCCCCGACCGGCAAGGGCATTCAAAACGAGCGGCAAAGTTGCCACTAAAGTCTTACCCTCACCCGTTCTCATTTCAGCGATTTTGCCTTGATGAAGAACGATTCCACCTGCCAACTGAACGTCAAAATGTCGCAGACCCAAGGTACGTTTACTCACTTCACGAACGTACGCAAATACCTCGGGTAGTCTTTCATTAAGAAAGCTCTTCTGGGTTTCCAGATTACTCATTGTACGAACGTCAAAAAAATGTTTTTTAAACTGCTCCTTAAGTTCCTGGCCGGAAAATTTTTCAAGTTTCAACTCGAGTGCGTTGATCGTATCAATGAGTGGCTGGATTTTTTTAAGCTCTTGAGCGTTTGGATCGCCAAAAAGTTTTTTCAGTAGACTTGTCATTCTCTACGCCTTCGAAAACGACCGAGGAGTCTGCGAGGAGTCGAAAGTGTGCTTGAGAGCCAATCACGTATTCTAATTTTACGCTCCGCATTCCGACTTTTCTTAATTAATTTATCATGACGCTTGCGAAGATATCTCTCGGTTTTCTTGTAAAGTCGATCAAAGGCGGTGCGAAAATCTTCCGCTAATGCTTCAGCGTGGAATGTCCTTGGCTCCTTGGTGACCGCCACGGCAACATGCACATAGTGCGTTTTACCTTTTCGAGTGCTGTGAATATGTTCGGCACGAAGATCAAGTTGCGTGGGTTCGGGAACATATCGATCAAGTTTTTCAAAAAGTTTAACTGCCGAATCTTGGAGCGATCGATTAAGCTTATGCTCTTTATCGAGAAGCTTGAAAGTTACTTGCATTCAGCCTCCTAATGATTTTTTGGTCTTAAACTATCAATCCCTCCAAGATATTCACGCAGGGCGGCTGGGATTTTGATCGAGCCATCACCGGTTTGATGATTTTCCAGGAGCGCAATCAGGATTCGCGGCGAAGCGATGACGGTGTTGTTGAGAGTGTAAACGTAGCGCTTTTGCCGTTTTGCGTCGAGGTATTGAATACCCAACCGGCGCGCCTGCCAGTCGCCGAGGGCAGAATTAGAGTGCGTTTCGCCATAACTTTGACGCGAGGGCATCCAAGTCTCAATATCATGCATCCGCGTCTTGCCGACGCCCATCTCAACCGTAGCGATATCAACAACGCGATAAGGCAGTTCCAAAAGCTTAAGCATCTTTTCAGCAAGAGCGAGCATTTCGTTAAACAATTTTTCCTGTTCAGCCTCATCGGCTCCACATAGGATTACCTGCTCGACTTTCAAAAACTCGTGCAGTCGATATAATCCTTTAGTATCTTTGCCGTGACTGCCCGCTTCGCTTCTGTAACACTGCGAGACCCCACAAACCTTCTTGGGCAAATCTTGCTCCTTAAACGTCTCGCCAGCAAAGTAAGATAAAAGAGCTGGCTCGGCTGTTCCAGCAAGAAAGCGGCGTTCTTTGGCATTGACATCTTCTAGGCGAGTAATGTTGCCAACTTGGTAAATTTCTGACCGGCCTGAAGGAAAGTGGCCGCTACCAACCAGCGCAAACTCACGCACAATCGTCGGCGGCACCATAAGCGTGAAATCGTGTTCGCGCATCAACCTTAGCGCCAATAGCATAAGACCCTGATGTAAAAGCACAGCCTCATTTTTTAAGTAATAACCTCGGAAACCGCCAACTTTTGCCCCGCGCTCGGTATCGATTAAATCAAGCTCGCGACCAATGGTCAGATGATCTTTTGGTTCAAACCCAAGTTTTGGCGGCTCACCCTCAACCCGAACCACTCGATTCATTGACTCGTCACCCACCGGGGCTTCAGGTGAAGGGATTTGCGGCACAAGTAACATTAGTTCCCGAAAACGCTCTTCAATCTGGGCTATTTTTGGAGCTAGTGCCTGGAGCTCTCGTTTGAGCATCGGGCCATGCTCTTTGGCTTGCTCGGGCAATAATCTGTTCCGCTCACCGAGTAAACGATCGCGCGCAGTAATTAATTTGCGACGCGATTCATCAATGCGAAGCAACGCATCAAGATCAAGCGCCAGCTCCTTTTGAGCGATCGCTGTTTTCACCTTTTCCGAATTGGTCCTAATAAACTCGATATCTAACATTGTTACCTCATAAATTCATGTCGATGCTTGTTTTAGACGTGCCAGAATCAACTCTTTCTGTTCTTTTTCAGCCTCGAGCCAAGCGCCAAGTCGCGGGCCAGAGCGGACGCCGCCCAATACTTGATAGAGTGTCATAAAGGCTTCTCTAACTTCAAGTGACGTCTTGTTTGCAGAAACCCGTATTACTTCTGTTAGTTGATCGCTAACCCAATTTGTATCCGCCAAAGCTTGAGCTAAATCCTCGAGAAATTTTTTTTGGTGGTCTGAAAGTTCAAGTTTAGGCAGTGTCAACTGAAAGTTAAAAAGTTTACGACCCTTAAATTGCGCGAGCCAGCGCTGGGCGGCGGTGACGCGTGCGTTGAGTTCAGCGTTTTCAGATTGAGTTAAAGGTGAGTTTTTCTCATCTTCAGCATAGGCCTTAATTGCAAAAGCAGGCTGTTGGATTAAATTAGCTAACACTCGAAACCGCACAACGTATTTTGGGGCTTCTTTCGAAGGTTCTAAGCGTACCGCTTTGTAAACAGCGCCCTCTGAACTAGTACGATTCTTATGAAAAATCTGGAGCAAGCGATCATACTCATCGTAGAGATCTGGCAGCTGATCCGCATCGGTGCGAAATTCAATGCCAGTCCTCGGCCGCGGGCGAATCATAAGCAAGCGCAAAATTTCAGCCGGCGCCTGGGCGGTAAAGGTAGTGGCCGATACCCCAACGCCTTTTGACGTACTCATTTTTCTGCCGTCCAAATAAATGTGCTCATAAAATAAATCTTCCGGCACACGCTCATAGTCTCGCTCTAATTGAGGTGCGAAAAGTCGCTCAAAAACAGCCCCGGCAACATCGCGCGATCCGCCTTTGGTGTAATGATCCTTGCCCGCCCCTTCGATATCGCTTTTGTAGACGAACCACTTAGCCGCCCACTCGATTTTCCAAGGCAGTTTGGCGCCGCCATTAAAGGGCGACCTCTTGCCCTGGTGACCACAACCGTTAGCCCACGCTTCGGCAGTGTCGCCACACCGATATACAGCTTGCTCTCCATCCCACGCGATGATCTCGGTGCTCGCAATTTTTCCGCAGGCCTCACAACGAATATTCACCGGGTAATCGGGCAAGAGCGCCTTCCCAACACGATCAGCGCTTCGATGCTTGACTACCTCATTATAAACCTGTCCAACGAGTTGAGCGTGCTCAAGCACAAGACGAATCGCTTCGTTAAACGTGCCCTGTTCATATTCACGAGAACTGTAAAGGGTTTCCGACTCAACGCCCAATGAGCGGTAAACCATCTCAAATTCATCGGCAAAATACCGTCCAAAATTATTTTCGAAAGTTACAACACCATTTGATGGACGATTTTTATTATCGGGCGCTGGCACAAAGCGCATTGGCATTCCGAGATACTGTTCATAAGCCGGGTCAAAGTCGGCTGGGACTTTATCGAATGGATCAAAATCATCAAATCCATAAATATAACGCGTCTCATACTCGCGCTCGCGCAGAACGCGAGTAACAGCATCGTGTAGAAGCACGCCCCTCAAGGCGCCGACATGGATGTGACCGGAAGGTGTTTTCCAGTCAGAAACAACGTAGGGAGGCGCGTGGCGCTTACTAACTCGCTCGGCTCGTTCTGCCGCCCAAAATACCTTCATGTTGGTACTATACCAAACATTCTCTCCTGATTACCAGGTCAAGCAACTGTTTGAATAGTGTACGTGATTAGGCCTGCCGGCGTTTTAATATCAACTGTCTCACCAGCTTTGTTCCCCACAAGCGCCGAACCAACCGGCGATTCAGAAGAAATCTTGCCATTGAGCGGATCGCTTTCATTTGAGCCAACAATCTCGTATGTCGCCGGCTTGCCATTGCCATCAACCACCCGCACCGTACTACCAATCCGAATTTCGCCGGCGCCACTTACGGCCTCAACGATCTCTGCTCGTTTTAGCATGACCTTAAGCTCTGCGATTCGCCCCTCAATAAAAGCGAGCTGTTCGCGAGCATCGTGATAATCGGCATTCTCATTAAGATCCCCAAGTTCACGCGCCTCTGCCATCCGTTTGATGATCACAGGCCGATCAACGGTTTTCAGTTTTTGCAGTTCCTGCTTAAGCTTTTCATAACCTTCCGGCGTTACCTGATTGACAGTCATATAACCTCTTCTGTTCTTCTCTAAAACGATTAGGAATAGGGAGTAGTATAAATTCTCATCGCGATCAAGTCAATTGGATGTACTGGTTTAGATCATACACGCATTGGCGTTGGTTGTTGAATGGTTAGATCGTATTCATGCGGAGTTAGTAAGTCGAGCGCGTCATGGGCATGAGCGCATCGGTAATTACCCAAAAAAAGAATGATGAAGGATAAGCTAGATGCTCTATAAATGTTAGGCGAGCGATAGCTATAAACGTACGCATGCTTGCATTAGATGTATTCCCCAATAATTTTATGCTCGAAATTGGTTTGAATTTGAGCGAAACGAATGAAAGTCGAGAGAGACGTAACGAGAGTTACGTTGACCGAGGCGAGTATTCGATGGAGCCAAATTCGAGACGATTTAGGCATAAAGGTTATTGGGGAATACATCTAACTATACAGGATTTTATCGCCGCTCTTCGCTCGGACGGGAAAAATGCCACTTAAGAACTTCTTCTGCAACCGGCAATGCCACCTCATTGCCAGCGCCGCCGCCGTCGATCAAAATGACGACTACCAATTCCGGCGTTTCAGAGGGCGCAAAGGCTGTGAACCAGGCATGCGTTTTGTCTTCGGCGCCAAATTGGGCGGTACCGGTTTTAGCGGCCGAGGAAACCGGCAAAGATTGGAGTCGGCGCGCCGAACCACTTAAAACTGCCTCTCGCATCCCCGCTCTAACAATGCGTAATGTCGTATCTGAAAGCATACCCTCGACTCGAGCGCCAGGTGGCGCAAGCCCACCCCGACCATCGGTCGGCTGATCCTTCCAAAGCAGATGGGGCGTAATTTGAGTGCCGCCATTCGCGATCGCACTGATCGCTGTGGCCAGCTGAATTGGCGTCACTATTAAATCGCCTTGGCCAATCGCAAGGTGGTAGGTGTCACCCAGAAACCATTTTTCGCCTTTAACTTCTTGTTTCCATTCAGGGGTTGGCACAAGACCCGCGGCCTCACCTGGCAGATCCACACCGGTTTTCTTGCCAAAACCAAAGAGTTTTAGGTAATAATCAAGCCGCTCAATACCTAAACCGCGAATTTGCTCCCAGCCACCGCCAACGGCGTAAAAAAAAACGTTAGAAGAAACCGCGATTGCCTTCTTAACATCGGTCCAGCCATGCACTTTCCAATCTGGAAACTTGAACTCGCCGATCGTAATTTCACCGGGCGCATTAATCGTTGTTGTTTCAGTGATAACGCCGTCGGCTAAACCACCAGCCGCGATCACGGGTTTAATGACTGATCCAGAAGGATAGACGCCGCCGATAGCTCGGTTTGAGAATATCTTGAGTGGATTTTCAGTCAATTCCTGGTAACGTTCAGCTGTCAAGCCCAGAGAGAACTCATTGTTGTCATAATCAGGTAAGCTGACCAGAGCACGAATACTGCCGTCACGCGGATCGAGCGCAAGCGCCGCGCCTGAATCGCTTTGAACTTCACTGATTTTTTTCTCAAGTATCTCGCCTAATTTTTGCTGAAGCGGCAGATCGAGTGTCAGTACCAGTGTATCCCCTGAAACTGGTTCTTGCGCGCCTACGATTCGCTGAAAATAACCCCTCGAGTCGACTTCAACTTGCTCGGCGCCTCGTTTGCCCTTCAGCAATGCTTCGTATTCTCGTTCGATACCCGCCTGTCCGGTTAAACTATTCATCGAAGAGTCTGGATGCGTATTTAATTCCGATTCTGTAATTTTACCGGTATAACCCAAAATATGACTCAAACCAGGCGCTCGAGCATATTCGCGGCGAGCGCGATCCACAACTCGCAAGCCAGGCGTATCTTTAAGCATTACCTTAAGCAAAATCGCGTCAGTATGTTCCACTCCCTCTCGCAGAATGATTGGGGTAAGTGAACGCAGACCCTCCTTTTCGACTCGCTCGCGGAGCTCCTCGGCTGAAAAATCGGTCACTTGAGCGGCTTGGGTATAAACTTGATCGCGATCAATTTGAGCGTGCGGTAGATCGGCAGGCGTCAGTTCGAGCGCAAACGCGGCGACGTTTTTGGCAAGCACCTTGCCCGTACGATCCAAAATCACTCCTCGCGGTGGTTGAATTTCGCGGCTTCGAATGCGGTTGCCTTCAGCCAAAAGCTGATGGCTTGCGCCTTGGGTAACTTGCAAAGTTAAAAGTCGACCGATTAAAATAATCATGAGCAAAGCAACGCCTAAAAAAGAACCTGTAAGATTTGGACGTTCTCGTTCTTTCTCCAAGCCGGAACCCTCTAAGCCTTCACTCCAATCAAATTCATGGGCGGGTTCGGGCAACTTACCAAGTTGATTTCCAGGTTCGAAAATTGAGTTCATCCGATTCCTTCTCCACCTCGAAGCTAGGGCCGAAAGATGAGTTTGTGTTGATGTTTAGATTGAAAGCGAAGGAGTGGCCAAGCTCCAAGAAAACTTAAAATTCCGGCGGCGCGCAAATCTAACCAAAACTGCTCCCAAGCATTTTGACGCCACGCCAAAACCAGCTCGGCGGTGGCAACTAAAACTAAAGCCATCAGAATTACACCCCACCAAGGAGGAGTTTGGATCTCGCGCTTCAAGAAGATGCCTAGGCTACTGTAGACCAGTAAAAGTGGTAAAAACGTGCTTCCAAAACGAAGCGGCAAAATTAAATCGATTAGGGCGCTCCCAATTAAAATCCAGCCTAAACCCAACTCTGCATAACCAAGCACTAAAAAAGGCAGAGCGCCGAGCGCAATCAGATTTGGCTGTCCGCCCATCAAAGGCCAAGCAGCCAAGGGCCCAGTTTGCGCAAGTACTGTTATATACGCGATGAGAGCGACGATAAGCCATTGAATTTTCATAAAATTATTGGAGAGTACATTTAATGATCTGCCTTGAGAACAAGAACCTCTTCTAATGAAGTAAATTTGACTGGCGTCGTCAGCGCAATCCGCTGAAGAATCTCGGATTCAGTTGAGATAACTCTATCAACTGTGCCCACTGGGATATCGGCAACCACCAGATCGCCTAAAGGACTCGTATAAACAAATTCACCTTGGGTAGTTGTCACATCGATTGGCACCGAGTCGACCACAAGGCCACGAAAGCCGCCCCTCAAAAGACCTTGCCCGCGTGATTTTTCAAGCACAACCGGGAGTGATGCCGACGGACTCGTGAGTAACTGAACAGTGCTCGTATTCGCGCCCAATAAATCAATTGTTCCCACTAAAAAACCCTGGCTAATCACCGGCGACCCAACCTGAATTTTATCTTGCTCACCCACATTGATCACAATTTCCTCCAGCATTTTACTTGGCGAACGCGCCACGACTTGCGCTGGTAACAAATCCACCCCCGGGATTTCATTTGCTTTTTTCATTTCAGCCTGTATCACTCGCTCATTGCGCAAAGTTTCACGCGCCTCGGCAAGCTGACTACTTAAAAATGCATTCTGTTCCTCGGCAGTCTTAAGCTGACTGCGAAGATCGCTCACCTCTCTCAAGGCTTGAAAAAAAGAACGACTCCGACTCGCTATTTTGGTTGGGCCCTTGGCAGGGGCGAGTAAAGCTACCGCTCTCTCTCTTAATGGATTTAAGACTGGTGAAATTAACATTCCAAACACACCAACGCCAAATATAAGCATTAATGTTCGTGGCATGAGTTTAAGCTAAAGCTCATGGGTGTTTTCGATAAGAACGGGGCGAAGTAGATCGAGATCCTCAAGGACAATGCCCGTACCGCGCACTACCGCTGTGAGCGGATCTTCAGCCACATGAACTTCTGTGCCAGTTTCTTGCTGGACTAGACGATCGAGACCACGCAGAAGCGCGCCGCCGCCAGCGAGCGTAATCCCTCGGAGCATAATATCAGCTACGAGTTCCGGCGGCGTTTCCTCAAGTGTTACTTTTATGGCGGCTAGAATTTGCTGAACTGATTTACTCAAGGCCTCGCGTACCTGACTCTCGGTGATAAGAAGCTCACGCGGTAGACCGCTCACAAGATCGCGGCCGCGAATTGGCACCGTTTCCGGCTTTTCCGAGTAGGGCAGAGCCGAACCGAGGTTGATCTTGATATCTTCCGCCATGCGATCACCAATCAATAAATTCAATTTCTCCCGGGCATATAATTTCATATCCTCATTCAGCTCATCGCCAGCAATCCGAAGCGAACGGCTGGCGACAATTCCACCCAAAGAAATGACCGCGACTTCAGTCGTGCCGCCGCCAATGTCAACGATAAAATTACCGCCTGGCTCCTGAATTGGCATCCGACTACCTACGGCCGCGGCGACCGGCTCTTCAATCAAAAAAACTTCTCGAGCGCCCGCATTTAGCGCCGCTTCTTCAACAGCCCGCCGTTCAACCTCGGTTACGCCATAAGGAATGCCGATCACAACGCGTGGTCGCGAAAAAAAAGGCCAACGCGGACCCTGTACTCGACCGATGAAATACTTGAGCATCTGCTCGGTGACCTCAAAGTCAGAGACCACCCCATCTACAAGTGGCCGAATCGCCACAATGTGCGCCGGTGTGCGCCCAACCATTTTGCGCGCTTCATCGCCGATCGCCAGAATTTGTTTAGTTTTGTGATTGATCGCCACCACCGAGGGTTCATTTACTACAATCCCTTTGCCGCGGATATAGACGAGCGTATTTGCAGTGCCCAAATCAATGCCAATATCGTGAGCAACTAATCCGCGCAGTCGTTTCAGCACTTCCGCCTCCAACCCCCTTTTCGAGCGATGAGTAAGATTACTGTAGGTATTGTACTATGTTTTCCTGATGTTCAGCAATTGTTTTGGCAAAGTGCGCTTTGCCTTCTTTGTCGGTGATAAAATAAAGATAGTCATGCTCGGCTGGCTTAAGCGCCGCTTGAATCGAAGCTAAACCAGGATTGCTAATCGGCGCGGGCGGCAAACCCGCATTTAAATATGTATTGTAAGGTGACTGAATACTCAAATAATCAGCTCTTAATAACACCGGCCACCAATTAACTTCGAGGCAGTCGGCACCTGTCTCGTAGGTTTCTGCCACGCACTTTAGGTGCAATTCATTTGCTTTAGCATATTGAACGGTTGGGTCGGCATCGAGTTTCATGCCGAGTTTCAACCGGTTTGCATATACACCGGCAATTGCGGCGCGATCCTCGTCATGTTTCGCTTCCCGCTCGACAATTGAAGCGAGAATTAAGTCTTCAGAACCAACTGTGAAACCCGCTATTCGCTTTTTGTAATTTGCAAGCATTTTGAGGACGATCGCGTCAGCCGATCCGCTCTCGGCAAATCGATAAGTATCAGGAAAAAGTTGACCGAATTGATCGGGCATTGAGAGGGCTGAATAAAATTCGCCTGGATTGGTGATCAATTTTTCACCTGTTAGGCGGGCGGCCATCTCTTCAATCCGCCAGCCTTCAGGGAATAACACTGTGATTTCGACTTGCTTTTGCACTTCGGCTGAAGGTTGAGTCTGAAATTGTTGCCATCCCCACCAAAGCAGTCCGCCGAAGGCAATAAAACCTAAACCGCTCATGATTATTAAAATTCGTTTGAGGGCTTTCATGCTCGATTCAGATATTGCTCAAGAAGCAGACGAGCGGCGCGCGCGTCGCTGTCTCCACCCCCTTCGCGCGCCAGTTGTCGCTCCGCCTCTTTCGTGGTTAAAGTTTCATCTAATTCGACAGTCTGAAGTCCGGGATACTCTTTAGCCAAGTCGGCAATAATTTTTTGCGCCAAGGGCAGTCCGGAACGAGTGCGCCCGATGATAAGGGTTTGAATGTGATATTCCTCGATAAAATGATCGAGTTGCATTGTTAGTTCAGTCTGGGCTAAAGTCGACAGTTCGAGGACAATTTTTCCGACGGGGTTAACGGCGACACCAATCCGCTTTGCACCCAAATCGAGAGCCAGAATACTCATTAGTTGTGTTCCCTTGCCCGCTCAAGTTTGATTTGAGTAACCGACCGTGGAATCGAGCCTCGAAAAGCCGGACGAATCTGGACTCTTGCCTGTGTAATGCCCGGCTGATCTTTAAGAATTTGTTCGGCTTGGATGCTAGTCTTACCGGCGACCAGCTCTTTGAGCGCCGTTTCATCAATTTTTTGGGCCACTTCAGTTTTCAGCGTGCCTTTAAGCGCGAGCAATCCCTGATCGTATTGTTTGGATTCAATCTCGGTTTCCATGGAGTCTTCTTGTGTTACTACCAACTCCTTATCGGGAGGCAATTTTTTGCCAATGAGCGCCAACACCATCCCCTGATACTCGGCAACCCGAAAACCGATACTGCGCGCCCGCACCTTCGCCTCGAGTTCAAAATTATCTGCCTCGTCATTTGCGGCCTTGCTAGATTGCGCGCTGACAACGCTCACATCGATGGCATCTGCCAAGACAGTCATTTCTTTTGCCTCACGCTTCAACTGATCAGACAGGTTGTCTTTCGATTTTTCTCCGATCGAAGTGCGGGCGGCCTCGATATCCTGTTCGGTGACAACTTTCACAGTTCGACTCTCGCCGCCTGTAAAAGCTTGAGTATTTTCCGCCGTCACTTTTTCTTGTTTTGTGCCGGAAAAACTTGTCAGTGTGAAACTGCCAGCGTCAAGATTGAATTGGCCTCCAACGACGCTCGCCTCAACTCTTGCCGTTGCCTTGCCAGGCTTGACCGTGACGTCGCCTGAAATATCGAGACTAACCGTTGCCGCCGAGACAGTCGCTTCGTCGAGGGTGGCAAACTGCAAACCATCTCGGGAGAGAGTGGCGCCGCTGGGCACCGTAACCGTTTCGCCCAAACGATTACTAATTAAAACCGTGCCGGTTGCTTTTGCGCCGACCTCTTTATTTCCCGTTGTCTCAAACACTTCTTTAACCGTGGTTTCGACTTGAACTTTCTGGCCCGGAATATGACCTGTGTCACTCTGAATCGCGTCAATATTGTTATCAACGACTATGCTCGCGGTGTCGGTAAGCGGATCGCTTTGAACACCTAGGATAAGGATAGCGCGCGGATAGAAAACGAAGAACCAAATGCCGGCGAGAGTCACAGCCAGCAACAAACTTGCACCCACCAATTTCTGCATCCATCCTGAACGCTGACTCGGCGCAATTGATGATGGCTTCGAGCCAAGCGGGGTCGGTTTGGGATGAGCAGGTGCGGGGGTTTTAATATTGGACGTCGACGCATCGTAACGCTTCACCGGCACCGGCGCTGGTCCGACCACCTCATCTTCGGTTTGCGGCCGATCATCAAGATCGATCACGTCGTCAACTGCTGGCTTTGGCATACGCGGCGCACTAATAGGCTGATCGTCGCCGACCGAGGCATAAACTGGAATACCCACCTGTAGGGCAAGACCCGTGCCATGTTTGTCGTGTGTGACAATTGAAATTGACTTTTTAAGCCGCTCCGCCTCGCGCTTTAAGAGTTTAAGGTTGACGATACTGCTAATTAGCTGGGCGCGTTTAGGTAAAACTAACGCTATCTGCTTGCCAGGCAAATTTTTGAGCTTATCTACAACCGAAGTAATCTCTTCATCAGCTTCAAGATAAAGAATATCGTCCATATTAGACTCTCAATGATCCTACCACGCGCTGAACTACACGGTCACCCACAGTCGATCGACCAACCAGCTCAATGGCCAAATTGGCCAGCGCCATTGGGGTAATATCCTGAACAGTTTTGAGCTCACCGGTAATATCCTGCACAGTTGAGATCTCACTCGGTTTTAAAAAATGAATCAAAGGTTTACGCGCAAAGGGCAAGTGTTTGCCCCAAGTCGCTTCCTTGAGCGCCTCGCTAATTTCCGGCAGGTTACTGCCGCCACCACAAAGGAGTATTCTTGAAGGGAGCAAATCAACATTTGTAAACTCACTTAAAGTGAGCTCTATCCCCGAAAGCCAAACGTCGACATCGGTCGCGAGCGCTTCCTTGGTTGCTGTCTCGTCTTTTTTATCGAGTTTGCCAGCGGTGTAATCCAGCTTACGCGCTTCGGCCTCGGCAAAAGTTGTGCCAAAAGTGTTCATGATTCGCTTTGTGAAAGCCCGGCCGCCAAGCGCGAACATCTTAGTCCCAATTAAGCCGCCGTTATTAACCACCGCTAGATCAGTTGTGCCGCCACCGACATCGATAAAAATTGCCGAGAATTCGCTCGATTCTTCAGGTCCGGTAATGCGAGCAACGGCGTAAGGCTCTGCCGCAACCGAGAGAAGATCGAGACTCAACTCCTCGGCAATCGTTTGAAGCGCGCCCAAGTGAACAATTGGCGCAAAGGCAGAATAGATGCCAACCTGCACCTCGCGGCCTTGAAAACCGAGTGGATTCGTTACTTTATAGCCATCGATTCGGACATCAACAATGGCGGCGTTGACAAGTCGAACATCAATTTCAGCCTGACCAGTTTCCCAGGCTAAAAGCGCCTTAGCGCGATCGTGAGCGCGATTTTGGACACGACCGAGAATTTCCTGCAACTCCTCGCCGGTGATCTTAGCCAAGGGTTCGGGACGAACGTATTTAATAGTTGTCGTAGTGCCCTTGACGAGCTCGCCAGCAATGCCCACAATCGTTTGATCGGGCAAGTAGTTTGCTTGTTCTGCCGCCCGTTCCAGCGCGGCCTCGCAATTTTCAATCACACCATGAATATCGGTGACGGTGCCGCCCTGCATATCCGCCAAACGCTGACGTTGCTTACCAACACCGACAACTTTAGCCGATAAACCATCGACTTCAAAAATCAAGGCTTTGACAAATTCAGTGCCGATATCAAGCGCGATCGCTCGTTTATCATGAGCCGGCGCACGTTTTGCCCAACTAAAAAGTCTCATCTCCCTCCGTTATAATAGGCGCGTTAACCTAAGTATAGCATTTCTCACTCAACACTCGCCTTAATTCGACGGACGCCAGCCGAAGCCGACTGTTCTTTCAGAATCTTGAATTGACCAATCTGACCAGTCTGCGCAACGTGCGGGCCGCCGCAGAATTCTTTTGAAATCGCTTCCCCAAGAGTTCGACCGATGAAATAGACTTTTACTTGATCTGGATACCGATGGGTAAAAAAGTGAAGCGCGCCGCTTTTTTTTGCCTCATCCAAAGGCAGTTCAACGACTTGCACTGGAAGGTCTTGAGCGATCACGCCATTTACCCAAGATTCTATATTCCGAATTTGTTCGGGGCTTAATTTTTCCGCATGCGTGAAATCGAAACGCAGACGTTCCGGGTTGATATCCGAACCTTTTTGCTGAACGTGAGCGCCAAGGACATGCCTAAGCGCCGCTTGTGTAAGGTGAGTTGCGGTATGCAGACGCAAGACTCGATTTAATTCTTCTTTATTGCCGGCGCGCAGTTCGCCGGTATCCAAAATCAAACCGTGGCCGCCAAACTTTTTCTCAAAGCCGGCGCTCGAAACTTGTCGATGCGCAGTTAGTAAGTTATCAAAGGCTTGATTGAAAGCTACTCGATTCGGTGTCAATCCGTTCGCAACCAAAATTTCATAACCAAGTTCGGGCGGCAGAGCATGACTTTGATAAGCTAAAAATGCCAATTTAGCCGCTCCTTCCGATCCGAGTGGAGTCTGCTTGGGTGCTTCTTTTTCCAAAAAGCGCGTCGCCCGTTCAAGCTGAACACTAAAGTGTTGCTGTTCAGCTAAAATCACATCTTGAATCGACACGCGCGTGAGATGCGGGTAAGAGTCGGCGTAAGTTGAGATGACTGCTTCAATTAAGAGTGGCCAATCTGTAAATTCCAACTGACGCGCCGCTTGCACAGCTCGACGAATCAGGCGTCGCAACACGTAACCTCGATCTTTGTTACTCGGCAAAACACCATCCGCCACCAAGAAAACCGCCGCCCGCATATGATCGGCAAGAACGCGAACGGTTCGATTATCTGATGCGCCTTGAAGAGTTGAAATTGCCGCTATCGTTGGTTGATAGAGATCGGTCTCGTAGATACTTTCCAACCCATTCACTGTCATTAAAACTCGCTCTAAACCGACACCGGTATCAATATTTTTCTGCTTGAGCGGTTCAAAACGATTTTCAGCGACTTTGTTGTATTCCATAAAAACGTTGTTCCAAATTTCCACCCAGTGATCATCGGTTGCCGAGCCGGGCTGACATTCAACGCCGCACTGCTCCGAATAAATGTGCACAAAAATTTCAGTGGTTGGACCACATGGACCAGTGACATGAACCGGCCCCCACCAATTGTCTTCTTTCAAGGACACGATGCGAGTGACGCCTAACTTCTGCCAGATCCTTTGCGCATCTTGATCGAGTCCAATCCTTTTAGCTGAATCACCCGCAAAAATCGTTGCGGCCAAACGCTCGACTGGGAAACCAAGCGCGCTGGTGACAAATTCAAAACTCCACTCGATAGCTTCCCGTTTGCCGTAATCACCGAGCGACCAATGTCCAAGCATCTCAAAAAATGTGGCGTGCGTTGCGTCGCCAACCTGCTCAATATCCGTTGTCCGCAAACTGCGTTGGATATTAACAAGTCGAGTGCCATCCGGATGTTTTTCGCCCAATAAATAAGGGATAAGCGGATGCATTCCGGCAGTTGTGAAAAGCACAGAAGCGTCTTGAAGCGGCACTAGCGAGGCCTGGGGAATTTCGCTATGCCCATGAGCGCGATAGAAATCAATAAATTTTCTTCGCAATTCCTGATGAGTCATAGGGCTCATTTACTCAATTTATTCGCGATTGCACCCTGAACGGCGCGCAAGAGTCGATTAGCAAGCGGCTCGGCTATCGATTCCTGAACTAAAAATTCATTCAGCGCCCGCGCGCCGCTCAATCTCGCTGGATAAAGTTCTTCGTATTTGGCTTTGGCATCGAGCACTTTCTTGACATAACCCAAACTCTCCAGGGGGATTGCTGTGCGATCGCCGCGAGCGTATCGATCCCCAGCTCCGCCACCACCATTATAAGCAACGATCGCTGGTTCGATCGCATTATACCGACCCATCAAACCCTGTAAATGATAGGCGCCAAATTTAATATTCACTTCTGGATTATAGAGTTGATCGACTGTGAAATTCACAGTCCCCAAACGACGAGCGATACCCTGCGCTGTCAGTGGCATGAGTTGCATGAGGCCACGCGCTCCAACCGGCGAGATTGCATCAGGACGAAAACGACTCTCCGAGTAAATCACCGCAGCGACCAAGTAAGGATCAAGATCATGATCCTCGGCTTCCTGAAGGATAATCGACTCATAAGCCAATGGATAGCGCAACTCGGCAAAGATTTGTGTGAATAGCCAAAGAGTGAGCGCAACTAAACCGAGGAGACCTAAAATTACCGCCCAACGGAATAAATCACGCTTAGGCGTTCTGGCTGAAACTGCGACTTGAATCATGAATTCATACTATAAAAAAACTCTTCTTTGAGACAGAGGAATGATTAAAGCCCAGCGATGACATCTCAAGGGAAAAGTGAGAAAGTCCTAAACATTAAATCTTTTGTCAATAAAAGTCGGGTTCTGGATTGCCCAAAACCCGGCTTTGAATGGTGCTTTGACCCTGGCTACATTGTCGCCAATACTCTGGCGATCGGCTCAAGCGAGCCGAGTAGAATATCCGGCTCCGCCGCCTTGAGTCTCTCTATCGAGCACACCCCGCCACCAACGGCTATCGAAGTCGCCCCAAGCGCTTGCGCAATTTCAATCTCTTCAAGCGAGTCGCCGATAATCACGACCTGGTGTGGCTGATAGCGTGAATATTGGGCGAGCAATTCCCGAAGACGATCCAGCTTGGTGGCCGCTACGACAACATCAAGCTGACCACAATTAGCACTCAGTTCTCTAAAAAAGTGACTCACTTGTAGGCGGTCGAGCTGTCGCTCGATGCTCCCCACAGTGTTGTTGGAAAGAATCCAGTTTTGACGTCGCCGACGGCGTTGGACGCACAGAATGATCCGCACGCCTCGACGCAAAGCAATATTGGACGAAAGTCTCTCATAAGCCTCGTACCAATGCCCGACCTCGGTGATCAAACGACCCGGGTCGCAACCGCGGCCGAGATAAAACTCTCGGACCGGCAGACCGAACTCGGCTTGCAGCTCCGTCAAACTAACCTCGCGACCACCGAGAAGACGAATAAAACTATTCGTCGCCGCTAGGTGGGCCCTGGAATCGGCCACAACGGTGCCGTTCCAGTCCCACACAATCAACTGAACACGACGTAACAACTTCAATAGTTTCTCACTCACCCAGATTATTCCTTTCTCTTAAGGTAACAAACGATTATATCTATATCCGAGAATCCAACCTTGATCAATCTGGTGCCGAGGGTGGGATTCGAACCCACAAGCCTTGCGGCGCAGGATTTTAAGTCCTGTGCGTATACCGTTCCGCCACCCCGGCCAAGTTGGCCAAAGTTTAACAAAAAATTTCCTAGGCCGCCACAGGAGTAGGTTGGCCAAGACGCAAAGGAAGAGTCAACAATGACGGCGCAACATGCACGATTTGCCAGCCCAAAGAAGAACGTAAAAACTTGCCCGAGAACGAAAAGCCAGCCGCCTTGCGAATTCCACCACCACCAAACAAATTTGCGAGAGCGGCAACGTTAACGGCATCATCTTCGGTCCGCACCGAGGCTTTAATTCGGCCATTGGGCAGTTCGCACAAAAGAATCGTTGCCCGCGCTTCAGGCACGCAGTTAATCAGATTCACGCAACCGGCCAGGTCTTCGTGATAAGCATTGCAAGTCGCTAGATCTTCTTCAGTGATAATTGAAGTGACAATTTTAAGACTTGGATGATACTTAATTCGTGAGAGCGCCACCCCCCAAAGCCGCAAAGCCGGCACGGACTTAAAGCTCGCAACGTTCGCGTTGATTAGATCCAAACGCGCGCCGCGCGCCATGAGTTCTGCGGCCTGACTTAACACAATTGGCGAGGTATTAGAATGCTTGAACCCGCCGGTATCGTTGTAAAGCCCGGTGAGCAGACAAGTGGCGATGTCGGCATCCAAATTAATATCAAGCGCTTTAATTAGCGGAAAAATCAATTCGGCGGCGGATGAAGCGTTGCTGTCGACGTAATTGAGCGAGGCTAATTTATGCAAGTCGTTGCGTTGGTGATGATCGATGTTGATGATTCTTTGACGAAAACGGGTAAACTCGCGAATCCGATGCGCGAGGCCGGTGCGTTTAAGATCGCCGCAATCGATAATCACGATTCGATCGTAACTTCCAAGTAAGCAATCGCGTTGAATGAGATTCACACCGGGCAAAAAACGAAAAGGATGCGGGATCTCATCCACACAAGTAAGGGTCACGTTTTTACCCAGACGTCGCAGAGTATGACCAAGCGCTAGAAGACTGCCTGCGGCATCGCCATCGGCTTGCTCGTGGGTGATCAACAACAAGCGTTCAGCCGCACGAAGAGTGTTGGAAACTAGAGAGATCATAGGATGGATTATGCAGTTATATTTTGCCAGCGCGTGGGACGGAGCGACGGAGCGATTATGAGGGTGTGGCTCACAATGAGTTTATGTATGTTTAAGAAGATAAATTTTGCGTTCACCCTCCGGCAAATCGCTTTTCGTCATCTTAATGTTTTCAACAGTTTCGGGCGTCTGCCCTCCGATGCGCGCGAAAGTTTCGCCTTTTTGCACGCCAACGAGAATAACAATGCGCGGCTCAATTTCGCCAATCAATTTAGCAATGGTCTGCAATTCGTCAGCTGATTCATTATCGGCGTGGACAAAGAGCAGGTCGACGTCTTCAAGACGAGCGAGTTCAGTTTCAGTGACCTGGCGTTTTTTCTGCCCCGCAACCGCGATTACCAAGGTTTCGATATGCAAATGGGCGAGATCGGGTGTAACCTCTGCAAAAACACCGGCTTTTTCATATTCACCCGGGCCATCGAGTACCAAATCGTTGATTTTGAGTTGGCCATCGAGTTCGATCGTGGCGGTTTTCGTTTTGAGGCGGCATTTTGAATCACCAGTGACACTGATCTGCATAGCTATCCTTTCATGGAATATTTCAAAATATCGCATTGTTGGCGCAAGGTAAAGAGTTAGGTGGTGAAAATAAAAAGGCCCGGGCATTCAAACGATGCTCACGGGCCTTTTTTCACCGACGCGGTTGAACGAGGTCGAAGACCCCGTTGCCGGGGTCCTCGGCGCCTCCCCACTCTTCATCGGGCGGCCATTCACGGCCGACCCAACGAAGAATTGGAGGCGCAAAGATTAGAATCATAAGCAGTAAAAAACTGCTTATGATCTGTTCCAGCGTCAATCGCGTCACCTCCTTCGCTGGGTTCGATTTTGATCTTCGAAAAGATCAAGCCCAGCGAGCAGGTTCCCTCTAACCCACTCCGGATTCAGGAGAGGGCGGTACTTCTAATCAAAGAAACACTGCCCCAATCCGGAGTGGATGAGAGGGGAGGAGCTTGGGAGCTCCTCATTGACTTGCATTGGTCTATCTACAATAATAGATACACCAATGCAGACACCCCGACCACCAGCAATATAATTGCGATAGCCAGGGCAAAGATGAGAGTGCGAAATGACAATTGCTCGTCATACTCGACCCTCTTTTTCTTTTCCATTTTTCACCTCCTCTCGCGATGATTAATTACGCGACGGGATTTCCTCGGGAGTGGCATCAGACTCTCCCGAGGTGAAGGAGTCGCATTAATAACCGTGAGAGAAGCCCGACCCCGTTCGACTCGCTCTGCGAGTTCGCTCGGGGTCGGAAAAAATCACCATGGCCAGTATTTCGCCCGCTTCTGACTCTTCATCAGAAGCGGGCGACTGGGCGCCCAACCACACTCCTTACTGCCCATGGGGCATAGGGTGTAGTGGGCACCCGAGCCGCAGGCGCACTCGGCCGCCTGGGCCAGAGCCTCGAGAACTTCAGGTCGGTTTCTGAAGTTCCCGAGAACTTCAGGTCGGTCGAGTTGGCGAACCTCGACGGGTCCGCTGATCGCCTCGAAAAAAAATTCGAGGTAGACCGATTCCCGCTGGCTAAGCGGGTCAGTCACCCCCTCGTACTGAAGGGTCCAACCGGCCACGCCTTGCAAGGCAACGAGCCTCGCGCCGGAGGTCGAGGAGGTCCAGGCGAAGGACGTGACGTCCTCCTCCAGATACCCCCTCCAACCAGAGTGCTCCCCAGGCACTCGATGGGCGACGGGAGCGGTCGGAGGCATTACCTCCCGCCCGCCCAAAGAATTTTCCGCCATATAGACGAGCCCCTCGCGGGGTGCCGCCTCGGGTTCGCAGTCCTCCCCCCGTGGCATTTGGTTGGTTAGCCCGAAGGCCAACGAAACCAAATTTTCCCACGAGGTTTCCCCCGCGAAAATGTTTTGCTGGGTGGCGCTGGTGAGGGTCGTCATGTTGACGCCCTCCCTTCTTGCCCATTTTTCGATGGGCGGATCGTGGGTTTTTAACGTGTTTTACCACACGGATGACAAAGCTAACTCATCCCCATTGGGCATTAGTTAGCAGGGCATCACCCTGCTGCTATTTTAGGACCCGAGCACAGAGTCCTCGCTCTTCACTTCGATCCTCGTCGGATTGACGAAAAGCGAAGAAAGAGCCCTGCCTCACCGGTCGAAACCGACGAAGCAGGATGGGATCAGTCGTCGGGCTGGCGACGCGCGTCTGCCCCGAGTTCATCGAACTCGAGAACTAGACGTCTGACCCGTCGGAAACGAACAAACCGGTAGTACCGGCCGTTCACCTCCCAATCCGATTCCTCCGGGTGCGCCACGATCTCGGCTTCCGACCAGAGTGGTCGAAGTCCCAGATCGACCATTCGGGCGAGAACAGAGAGCGGGACGACGGTAATCACATCGTCATATCCACCCTCGCGGACTCGTCGCACGATCGTCTCGGCATTGTCGAACGGGCGCGAATCGCGCTCAACCCTCACATCCGCCCCAAACAACCGGCGCAAAGCGCCGAGCTGGACGGGATTCATCCCGTGCCGGCTGATCCAAAGGATTCGTTTCATCGAATCCCCCTCCTTTCCTAGTTGATCCCGACGGTCTGCCCCGAGTATTGCGCGGCGATATACTGCGCATCCTCGAAATCGACCGGCTCGGACAAAATTTGGAACTCGCCCGGGTTTCGCGGGTCGGCAAACTCGGTCCACAGCACCAGATAATTCCGGTCCGTGGTCGGCTGTCCTGACTCCAGCTCAACGATATGGATGGCCATGTGATCACCTCCTCTCGCGATAATTGATTACGCAACAACCCTTAAGTCGCGCGCTGATCGATAACCGTGAGAGAAGCCCGACCCCACAATCCACCGAAGCGAACGTGGGGTCGGGAAAAACAACTACTCGTCGACCGGAAAGACGAAATACTGGAATACGCTGAAACTAGTTGCCGCGGCAACCGTTCGCGCATCCTCCAATGCTTCATCCACCGTATCGTGCGTGCGAGTCAGAAAACAAACGTGCCCGTCGTAGCGATAAAGTTTTGCGCCCAACCGCTCGTACTGAACAACATCGTCAACTGGCTCGCAGTAGTTGTTCTCGACAAAGCCACCGCGGTATTTCATTTTTTTCTCCTCCATTCTTTTGATGGGGCAGTCGCTATCAGCGAGATGTCCATCAAAGTTCAGAGGCGCGGTGGCTTAAAAAACTGTTGGCCAGCCTTCCGAGCGGCTGGCAAAAAAAGTGAACCTCGCTCGGACGAGGGAGATGAGGGCTAGATTTGCGGCATGCGCCGCTCATCTAGCCACTCCCACTCGCTGGGGAGTGAGTCCCTCTCGGGGTAGGGGGTGGTATCGTCCCACCCCTGATTCTGCCACGCCGCCGTGTCGGCCCGCCGCTTGACGCGGCCGGTCATGAGGGCCTCGTCCTCCGGGGCCGAACCGGAGGATATCAGTCCCCCCTGGTAACCCCGCCACATCTGGTGGCGGAGATACTTGTCCCCCGCCAGGATGGGTCCAAGCGAGGAATAGCACCAGGGATGCCGCGAGAGATACTCTCGCAGGAACCCCTCGAGTCCGACCTCGAACTCCAGGCGCCGAAGCGCCCGGCTCGCCGTCGCCCGCAGTTCGTGCGGGAGGGACTCCTCCTCCCCCACAAAGGGGAAGTAGGGTCCGTGTGCCGTATCTGGCACCTCCCCCAGGGCCCCAGACAATTTGTAGTACGGGACCTGGTTGACCCGCACTCCCAGGATGGCCGGCGAGGCGATCCATCCTTGGTGCTTTCCGTCCACCTGGACGGAGTAGAGCCCGGCGACCTCGCCGGACTCTACCAGGGTCAGGGTGCTGTTCTGGGTGCTCTGCATGGCAGGCACACCTCCATTCTTAAACTCCCGCTTGCGCGGGGCGATGGAAGGACTATAAATAGTCAGCCCGTCGCCCAACATAAACGAGTTATTTCCGCTCATCCTCGATTCCTCATCGGTTTCGATGAAAGTCCGAGGTAACTCAAAAAAAACTTTTGGCCAGCCGCGATGCGGCGGTGAAGCTTGATTAGCATCAAACCTCGCCGCCACAACCCGAGTTTGCAGAATCCCTGTTAATTTCCTATACTTGAGTTATTATGCCTAATGTCTTCATTCCCAAAGAATATGAACGGACTCGCGAGCTCGTCGCCATCCCTAAAAAGAAGTATGAGGCTTATCTTGAGGCGCAACGCGCTCAAGCACGACCAGCCAAACATGCCCAATCCAAACGAGATCAAGAGCTGACGGAGGTACTGGAAATTATCCGCAGAGGTAAAGCCGACTACCGCGCCGGTAGAATTCGGACTGTCCAATCGCTTTCGGAACTCATGGAGTAAATCCAGTGCGTCGACCGATCGCAACTATCGATGTGACGCCAGATTTTGAAAAGGCTTTTCGTCGCCTGCCAGTTCGTATCCAGCGTTTGGCCACCAAGAAAACAAGTTGGTTTCGCGATAATGCACACGATTCCAGGCTAAAAACTCATAAGTTGAGCGGCCAACTCAACGAACACTGGTCGTTTTCCGTAAATCGCGAGTACCGGATTCTATTTGAGTTCACGAGTAATACCACCGCACTCTTCCACTCAATTGGCACCCACGCCATCTATCGTTGAAGTGCGTCTGCAACCCGTAAGACCGATCCGGATCAATCCCCAGGCGCCAAAACTCGATGTGAGTGGAGAGATGCTTCCATCGCTGGTCACAACTATTCGTTGCGTCAAGTAAAAAGATCCCTTCCTCCGATTTTAGGGGAAGAGAAGAAGCGGGGCGGGAGGCAAGCGTGCCTGCGACCGCCCCAAGCTTTGGCCGGGTTCCGATCGATTGATCGGAAGCGTTAAGACGGGAGCAATCCTTCGGGGTGTTCGCTCAACCGTCTTGCCGGCCTACCCGCAAAAGTTGCGGGTAGGGTTGGATTCTCCGCCGTCGGCGGATTCTTACTCTCGCGCCACCAACCAAGGCGCGGGAGGGCAGTGTTTATGCTAGACCAGTCTCGCAAAGAGACAGTCGGCTTCATGCTCGACGTCCTCTCCCGAGTCTGATCTAGACTCATTTCCACAGCAGAGACACTGTCTGTACTCAAACAGTGTGCCTCCACTGGAGAAATTGTGCAGTTCGTTGTTTTTGATCCACTGCACAATTTCTCTTTTCAGCTCGGGATCACTTTCGATCGCCCGAGCAAGATTGGAGAAAAGCATTCTTTCTCCCTCCTCCCACCCTCGCGGGTAGGATGCCTGGTTGGCCGCGGGTGCGGGCCAGGGCGGGCAGATTCCCAATTCTTCCGTGATCGTGGGTTTCGACCACGCTCTGCCAGTCCGTGGAGGACTAGCATCCCGTTCTTTGAACGAGGAGCGTCCCCACGGAGCCTGGTGGCTCGGAAGAATTGGGTTTCCCCTTGTTCGTCCACTCACCAACTGCCAGCGGTGAGAGACAGGGCGGTTCGCCCCTCCAAGCGCGCGAAGACTAACTGGTCGAAGCGCGCGCTAGAGCCGAGTTTTGGTTACTTGCTTACTCGGGTGCAAGGTTGTCTTTATTCTCTGGGCGTTGCTGCCGGCAGACACATTTTTTTTTACGAGAGTGTCCACTCGTTCCAATTATTACTAATTGGATCGTTCCCTGCGCTGACCGGGCAAGGAGACCGGACTGATTTATGTTTTAGAAGCAACGCCAGTGAACGTTGCTCAACCGCGCGCGTGCCTTCATTAAAGAGGCCGCTTCTCACGGATAACTATGGTCACCCCTTAAAACCGCTCCGACAGTTTTAAGGGGATCTTTTACGCCACCCGACGTTGCCATTATGGTTTAGGCAACTCTCCCCGCCGACCTCAACGCTACAACGCGCTTAGGGCCAACGGTTGACGGGTGGGAGCCTGTCGTGGCACCCCTATGCGAGAAGGGGCAGAAGCACCTGCCGACGCTCCTGGTCAAATGTGTCCTTTAATAGACACCGTTTCGACCAGGCTTTAGATGGTTCAGCATTCAGGTACTGAACCATCTGTCTGTACGCCATCTTGTCCGACGACGCACAGAACGCCCGTGCTCCCCCCTCGAGCTGACGGCCAACCTCCTCCTGGAGGTCCCAGATTGACGAAAGATTTTCCCATCCTTCGCCTCCAAGACTCTCGTCCAGGAAGAGCACGGCGTACTGGCGTTCAGCCAGCGCCTGCCGCGTCTCGGCCGCCGTCGTAGGAGCCACGACGTCCACGCCAACCGGCAGGACAGCAAGGAGCCGAGAGAGGAACATCTCTCGCCACTCCTCGCAGTCCTCGATCAGCAGGACGCTTTGGTTCATCTTTTCACCTCCTTCGTTGGACTCAATTTTGATTTACCGATCAAATCCAACGAGGAAATGAATGCGCTCCTTAAGAACAAATCTGCTGCAAAAGTTCAACCATGAATCAAACTCCAGTCACTATGGCTCTAATGACGTGCTCGCCCATCATCTTAACGACCTAACCCATTTCCGCACCGCGATCGCCCGCTGGCTGACGAAACAAGTTGACTGATCAAGCCTTTCGAGACTTCGTTGACGATCTCCGATTCACGATTTTATAAGTTAATAAATCATGAACCCGAGTCGATCTCCCTCTACCTGCTTGCACAGGCGAGGGAGAAAAATCTACATCGCTGCCCGAACCCGGTCGGCAGCTAGTCGCTCTCTACGCCACCTCTCCTCGAGGTACTCGGCGTACCAAGCGAGCAACTGCTCGGTGGTGCCGTCGAGAGCGGCGTTAACCGCCTCGAGCTGGGCGGCTTCTTTCTCCAGGTCGAGGCCGTCGAGCGGCTCAAGCTGGAGAAAGTACGCCGCTTCACGAATGGCGGCGTCCTTGGCGCGGCGCACCACGGCCGGAACCATGGCGTTCTTGGCCTCCGCCTCGGCGTACCGGCCCTCCCGGTTGTCGCGTTCGGTCGCCATTTTGAGCGACCTCCCTTCCTTAATTGGTATTCAGGGAACCACCCTGCTGCTATTTTAGGACCCGAGCACAGAGTCCTCGCTCTTCACTTCGTCTTTCGATGAATCGAAAAGCGAAGAAAGAGCCCGGCTCTCCGGTTGATTTGAAGATCATAGTTGGAATCAAGAGTGAAAGATTGGTAAGATAATTGACGAAAGGAACTGATGCCCAAAGTAATCAGTAAACCAAAAATCCGCGTTCCTGATGCGTACCAGGGTTATCAACGTTTGGTGGCGATTTCGGAAACAGATTACCAGCGCCTGGTTGACAAGATGCGACCTGCCAAAACCGATCCGGCCGATCGCGCCACTGTCTGGAAAGCAGTGGAAGGCATCTGGGCTGACCGAGACGATCTTGATCCAATCCGTTATCAACGGCAATTACGGAACGAGTGGAATAAACGCGAAAAACGCCAGTATCGCTTGGGCGGGCGGGCAAAAAATTCGACGCACGCTAAGCGCTCATGACGCTCGACACCAATATCATCATCACGCTTCTCAAAAACGAAGCGTCTTTGGTGAAATGGTTCCAGCAACTGCAGCGCGACCAGGTTATTTTCATATCCTCGATCACGCGAGCTGAACTTTTATCAGAATCAAAGTCAACCGCTAGGCAACTTGCTCGGATCGCACGATTTTTGAATTCCTTCCATTCTGTGCCACTAGATGACAAAATTGCCGATCATGTCGCAAGCTTGCGGCGCGCCTACTCTAAACTGCATGTTCCTGATGCCGCCGTGGCCGCCACTGCAATCATCATGGGCACGCCACTCGCCAGTCGCGACAAGGTATTTCGAAAGATTAAGGAACTCGATTTGATTGTGCCATAGGCTTTCTCGCTCTTCACTTCGTCTTTCGATGAATCGAAAAGCGAAGAAAGAGCCCCCCGCTCGAAATGTTTTGCGAGACGGGGGGACAACGTTTAGACAGGCGCCTCGAGCGGGCGCTGGACGAGGGCTTTGCGCACCTCGACCCCGACGACTTCGTAGCCGCCGAAGGCGAGGATGTCACGCCCTCGCTCATCCTGGCCGGTCACGATCACCCGCCCGTCCTCGCCCCGCTTGAAGACCTGGCGCAGGACATGAATGCCCTGCTCGGCCAGCCCCTCGACGAGGGCGATCATGACCGGCTCGGGCCCGCCGGCCTCGACCGCCACCACCTCCCTCTCCTCGGTGGCCTCGATCATGTCGATGACCGCCTGGACGGCGGCCACCGGATCGGCGCCATAAGGCACGTCCTCGGTGACCACCTCGAGGTCGTCACCGAAGACGACCGCGAGGGCCGCTCGACGGTCCTCACTCAACGGGTGACGCATCACCCGCAGGATTACCGGGGTCAGGATGGTGTTTTCGGTGCTCTGCATGGCAGGCACCTCCTCTCATGAGCTCCCGCTTGCGCGGGGCGATGGAAGGACTATAAATAGTCAGCCCAGCGCCCAACATAAACGAGTCAGTTCACACTCATCCTCGATTCCTCATCGGTTTCGACCCGTTCTAAACGAAGTCGAAGAATGAGAGCCCGAGGTGAGCCCCCGACCGCATTCAGCAATGGGTCAGGGTCAAGCAGTCCGGCGCAAGTAAGCTACCTGGCCGGACTGAAGTCATGAGGCGCTAGCGGCGGTTGAACCGCGCTTTGAGCGCCTCGATCTGGGCCTGGGCGGTGGCCGCGTCTTCGGCAGAAGGTTCTGCCGGCGCGGCTTCGCGCGCCTTAGCCCGTTTCTTGCTCTGCCCCGATCCAGCCGATTCGCTGGCGCGAACCTCCGGCTCGGGGACTTGCGGTTTGTCTTCCGGGAAGGGCGGCTCGAGCCGCACTAGCGTGAGACGGAAGGAGCCAGTGTTGACCAACTCCCTTACCTCGCTCACGTAGTACGACTTGCCCGCAACCGGCTCCGGTGAGCGGCGGTCGAGCACGAACTTGGCGTGCTTCGATCCGGCCTCCCACTGGAGTTCTCCGGTTTTGGGGTGTCGCCCCTGGCGGAACGAGAGCTTGAACCATGCACGCTGGGAGACCATCTCCTCAGCGCGCTGGTAATCAGCCTCGTACCGCTCCCGATTCCTGGCCGCCCACGCCTCGTCCGTAAGAATGACTCCCGTGAAGTCATTCCGAACGAGTGGGCAGGCGCAGTCCGTCGGGAACCACTCGGCGGCAACAGTGCCATCGATGAAAATTTTCACCGTGGCCACCGCATCCCACCGTTTATGGGTCCCTTCCGGCCGCACCTCGGCCAGGACAGCTTCGTCGTACTGGGTCAGCCCACTGTTTGACTGGGCCCAGACCACCCGGTTGATCGGGTGGAGGTTGGTCTGGCGGCAAACCAAACGGGTTTGACCCGTCTGGTCGCCCCACTCGGTATGCTCTTCAACCATCGGGTGGGAGCAAACCGGGCAGGTACCAAGGAGCGTGCGCAGGCGATCGTTCGCCGATCGCTTCAGCTCCTCTTTCTGCCGCTTGGCGTCCTCGGCCTTCTTTTGGAGCTCGGCCGTTTTCACGGAGAGCTCCTCAAAGAGCGCGCACGTCGACACGAAGTCGTGGCGCTTAAAGGCTTCGGTCGCCTCAGTCGCAAGGCGCTCAACCTCCCTCTCCTCCTTATAGGAGAGCAAACCATCGCGCTCATAGGTCGCGATCGTTTCCTGCTCCTCCCGAATGAGGGCGAGGGCGGTCTCCGCCTCGGGGCGCTTGGTCTCGTTGGTCTGGTGGTGAGCCAGCGCCAACTCGACCCGCGCCCGGACAGTCGCGAGCAGGTCGAGCGCCTTCTTCGGCTCCGGGGTGCGGCTGTAATAGCCGTCGCTCGTCCGGAGCAAGGCGCGCGCCTGCTCGATCTTTGCCGAGAGTCCCTCCGACTCGTACCAGCTGTCTTTCCCCGCTTCACGCGAGGTCAGACCGTAAGCCTGGTACTCGTCGAGGTTCACCCCGGCAAGCAGTTGGGCGACCGCGTCGGCTTCAGCTTGCGCTTCGGCCACGTAGCGGTCGCGATTTCTGCGTTCGTCTTCCTCGGCATCGAGCTTGGCCTTGGCTTTGATGGCCTCGGCCTGGCTCGTCTGCGCCTCCTCGCAAGTGCGGTACCATTTCTGGTACCAGCTCGCGTAGTAGGCGCGGAACGCCGGGTAGGCGAACGCCCCGGTCACGGCGTCATAGATCTCGGGTTCGGCGACCGCGGGGAGCGGCTCCAAACCCTTGACCACGAGTGTCGTGTCGGGGTGGTTGGTCGTGAACGCCTGCCAGGCCAACTCCAGCCGTTGCGCCTCGATCTGCTCGCGCAGGGTCGAGACGTCGGTGCCAGAGATGGCGGTGTAGCCCTTGTCCTGCAGCTTGAGCGTGTAGCTCGCGCCGCTCGGAATGAGATGCTCCACCACTGCCTGGTCGGCGTTCTGGATGGTCGCCACCGACACCTGGATGGTGACGGTCTGCTTCTTCTCGCTCGAGTAGTACGACGCGCTGTCGTACTTATACTCGACGTTGCAGACCTCGCCGCCGATCAGCACGGTGTCGGGCGCCTGCTCGCGGATGTACGTTGCTTCCTCACCGGAAACAAACGTCGCCCGCGCCAGGCCAAAGTCGATGCCCTCGATCGCCGGATCGTCCATCCGGTAGATCTCGCCGAGTCGCTCGGCATAGATCTTGGCCGCCTCACTTTGAGTGAGCGGCCCCCGAACGGCGCCCCCGGACTTGGCTTGAAGTTCGGTCAGCTCGGCATTGACTGCCTGGCCAACTTCCCCCAGCCAAACTCGGGCAAACTGGTCGGCCAAGGCTTTGGTCGCCTCGGCGTTTCTCTGGGCGGCCACCACCGTCGTTGCGACTTCGGTGCCGTTGAACACCAGCACCTCGTCACAGACGACCTCGCCTCGCTCCTCACTCCACCGATAGTTCCGGCAGAGATTGGAGGCGAGGTGAGGCGCCACCTCGGCCAGCCAAGTCGGGTCAACCGCCGAGGCATTTTTGATCAGGCGGAGCGTCATTGAACGCCCTCGCCGATCTGTAATGCCAAGGTCGAACGGTTGGCCGACCAGCCACTCGGGCAAACTCGAGCGCTTCATCAAGCAGCTCTCCTTTGCCAGCTCTCGTTCGCCGTTGCCGCCGTTCTGGTATCGACCACTATAGGAAGAGCTCTTCCTATACAAATGGTCAACCAACCCAGTCGAGCAGGCCTTGAGAGTGTCTTGCTGAGAGCCGAAGCTCCCAAACTCAACATCCCCGACCCCCCGCACGGCGTCAGCAAGCGTGGGAATCTGGGCGTAGGCACGCTTGATGTTCATGCCCACAATCCCAGCTTCCCGCCAGTCAACCTGCTTGAGGCTCCGATCCGCCTCCCGCAGGGCCCGTTTGACCTGCTCTCTCCGGCTCTCGCGCTGTTTGCGCTTGAGGTTCTTGTTAAAAACCTCTTGCCGCGGCGCGGTGCCGAGCAGGTGCTCAATCGTGTTCTGGCCAATCAAGGCGACCAGAACCGCCAGTTGGGCAAGTAGATCGCTCTCAGTTTCCTTGACACCGAAAAACGATCGCCACTCGCCACTTCTGGCAACGATGTCGCCGGCGTCAAGGCAAGCCGCGATGACAATCACGTCATCCACGACTCCCCGTTGCGCCGCTTCTAGGATCATCCGGGCAGAGTGCACCTCGATCGGCAAGCGATTAATCGCATAGCCGACTTCGGTCACTTTCCCGGCCTGGTCGATGGCGCCGAGACCTTTGAGCGCCTTCTTCGCATCAGCAATGACCTGGCGGTCAAGCTGATGGAAGAACGGCAGCTCGGCTGCGTCGTACCCGGCAATGGCCAAACGGAGCACCGTCTGGTCAAGCCGGGTGCGCATGATCTCGGGCACCGGGTAGCCGGGCCGCTCGGCGCTGGGGCAGTGGTCGATGTAGACCCCTTCGCCCAAGCGGCCGGTTCGGCCTCGGCGCTGTTGGCCGCGAGCTTTGGCGATCGGCTTGAGGTACAAGCCTTCTACGCCACTGACCAGCTCGACGCGTCGTTCCATGCCGGAGTCGACAACGGCGAGCCGGCGCCCGGGACTCGGCACTAGCGTACGGCCGGTTTCCAAGGCGTTGGTTGAAACCACCACCTTGGGCCGGTCGTACCGCTTGTAGGCGCGGTCTTTTTCCTCGCGCTTGAGCTTCCCGTAAAACGGGATCAGCTCGGCATCGAGGCTTTGGAGCCGCGCAACAGTCGCCACGATCTCGGCCTCGCCCGGCTGGAAGCAGAGGACGTCAAAGCCCTCAGCGACCAACTTGGCAATGTCAGCCTCGATCGTGGCACCAGCCGGTCGGTCGACGATTGGGAACTGCCTCCCCGGCACCTTGAACACCGGCGCGTTCCCGCGCTTGCGCGCGAGCTCGTCCGAGGCCAAAGTAGCCGAGAGGACCACGATCTTTTTAAAGACCGAGTTCCCTTCCTGGAGGTGCTTCCACGCCCAGGCCTCCAGAGTGGATTGGTTCGTATTCCACTCGTGGAGCTCGTCGATGATGAGGATGTCGAACCGGTTGTGACCGGCCAACTCCCTCACCAGCGCGAGACCGTCGGTGCAGAACAGAATTGACGTCTCCGCCGAATCCTGCCTGCCCTTGCCGGTCCGGTAGCCGACGGTCGTGCCAAACGGCACGCCCATGAGCTGGGCGACATACTCGCTCGTGCCGATGACCGTTTCGATCAACGGCTCGGTTACAAGTACGCTGTTACCCAGCTCATGGTACCACTGGGGCACCATTGTCGACTTGCCGGAGCCGGTTTCGGCCTCGACAATCATGTAGGGCGCGGCGCATCCAATGATCGCGGCTTTGAAGGCCTCGATCGGGAGCGCATCACGCCCGTTGCTGGTCGGGGAGCTGTTATTCACCATGCCATTCTTGGTCATGGTAAATTTCCCTTTCGGGAAAGCCGTCTAGCCTTTCGGCTAGGCGGCCAACAGCTCCTCTCGGAGATCGGCCGCCGCCCAAGCGACTTGCGCTCGGGCGCGACCCTGCTCGAACGGCGACCTTGCAGCCAGCCGTTCGGCGAGGGCCGACTCAAGGGAGTCGGCGGCGTCATGCCACCGACTCACGCTCGAGTCCCGGGCGACCAGGAGCAGAAGCTCCGGTCGCCGGGAGGCGACCACGGTTTTGCGCCAGAGCCCCTGGCACACGGGGGCAGAAGCGGCCAACGCCTCACGGCGAGCCGCTTCTGCCTTTTGTTGGCGCGCCCACTCGCCTTTGGGCAGGGCGCGGCAATTCTGCCGCTCCTGCTTGCGGGCGCGGCGAGCCTCCCGGGCGGCGCGGTCGCGGGCCACCTTGGCCAGCACCGCCGCCCGGGTCACCTGACCGCGGACAGGTTGGGCTTTCGCCCGTTCCTGCCGCCGGTTGGCCCGCCGGCGCGCCGTCCGCCACGACCGCCCCTCGCTGGGGACGGCATGGAAAGTTTTTCTGCCACAAAGTGGCTGCGGCACCCAGAGCTGGTCGCCCATCAGAGCGGCCAGCTCCCCGGCCGCGAGGCGAATGCCCCGCGACCGAAAAAACTTCTTCGCCCGGGTGCGAGAGACGAACTCTCGACGGCCCGGGCAGGTCATGACACCATTTTCCCGGGTGATGCCAAACCCGGTGGCGAGCACGAAGCTCGCCAGGAAAACGAGAACCAGCCCAATAATGAGCATCTCGTTTTCCTCCTTCCCCCGCTTTGCGGGTTTTTCAACCGCACGGGGGATTCACCGGCTGGCGAATGCCCACCCCGAACAGCGACGCCTTTCACGTCTCCCTCTGCGCCACATTTTTCCTGGACGATTTGAGGTGCGGCCAGGGCAGGCCGTTAATGTTGGGTCGTCGTGGAATATTGCGCCACTTAACCGCCTTTAACGTCAGTTACCCAACCAAAACCTGACGGTTCTTACGAAGAACTATCCACACCCAGAATAATACTGTTATGGGTGCGAGTAGCTCTTCGCAATGCTTATTGCGAAGATAAAAATTCCCTGCGATATTAAATGTATGATTGATAAAAATGAACCATCCCCACTGGAAGATCAGTCAGCGGAGGTAGCCAAAAAATGGCCCCTGCTTGAAAAATACAGGGAGAGTTGGGAAATTCCTACCAAAGAAGAGCGAGATGAATACTATAATCAGAGGGAAGAATACCAACGCGCACGCGAACAAGAGTACAACCTTCAGGCCTACCATCGCTGGGACGGCTTGCGCAGGGCAATGACGGACTTTCGCCAATTAGTTGCTAAACAGACTAATCTCGATTCGGCTATAATTGGTCCGGCGCCTCCGCTCGACTTGCGCGAGACACGGGCATGGGCAGAGCGTTGGGACGAATTGCGTTTGGATGTTTTGGTTGAAGATGAGGTTAAACCTTGGTTGCGTCAACATGCTCGTCTTCCTAGAAACCTCGACTGGCCAAGGGCAATTATCGTTTTTCAATTTCCAGTGCAAGGTGAATTAGCCAATATAAAACCTTTATCGCGCGGCGATCGATTAGAACGCAAAGAACGCAAAAATTTTCCAGACTTATATCTACCAAATCCGATGTCTTCCGAAAGCGAAATACAACCCCAAACTAAACAATCCAATAATCTATCTCTAAAGAAAATGAAGAGTGTCCATAAGATCATTGATCGTATTATGGGGCGTGACACTCGTCAGCCGCCTAACGCTGAATTCCAGGCAATGGTTGAACGCATCCAAAGTGAACTCAAACCCTACGGTGGTTTTGGCCACCGCCTAACGCCGCCTGGTCTTCACGACCCTGAAGCCTATTATTATGTTTGGGGCTGGTGGGCCAACGGCGAACCTTACCATCCACGCACATTAAAGACATTCTACAGTCGTCCTTTAGGCTGGAGGACTTTAGAAACTCTCAAACAAGGATTCTATGATAAATTCATGGAGCGATTCCCTGATCACGAGCAAGGATCAAACCACTACTAATCCGGCGCCTAGATTCAAGTTTTAATGCGTTGTTTTGGTTGATTGCATTCCGCCGAGCAACCTGCTCCGGCACAGAAGTGATCCAATTAGATCTGCCGAAACAGGTTCCTCGGGAGAATACTTTTGCCAACACCAAAAGGGGCCCGGCGGATTAATCGCCAGACCCCTCTTAAAGATCGAGTAAGGAATCGACCGGCAGGTCGGTTTCAATGAGCCGAACCTGCTGCCGAAGCGGCTCTGGCAATTGGTTCACCAGAACCGACATCTTGCTCGAGAGCGCGTCGATGCGAACTGGGGTCAAATCCCGCTCCGCCATCCGCTCGATCGCGCGCACCAATAGCGCTCGGGCAATGCCCTGCCGGCGCCACTCCGGATGAACCCAGAGGGCGACAATCGTCGGCTGGCCGGACATCTGCTCGCCCTTGGGCGCCAGCGTCACCGCGCCGAGCAATTCCTCTCCCTCAAGGGCGACGAAAACCTCGTCGCAACAACTCAAACGATCGCCGCCAAACAGAATGGCGATCGCAAATCGCTGATAGTGCGGCCGCAACGCGTCTACCAGCGTTGATTTGGAAACCGTTCGAATCTCCAAATCTCCTCCTCCTTTCATCTTAATTGCAAGATCGAAATTAGTTTCGACACTGCAAAAAGAGCCCCTCCTGCCCATAATCCGCCGGCTGGCGAAGGCAAGAGGGGAAAGTAAAAACTTTGCGGGCACGGAGTTATCAAGCTCGACGTGTCCGCATATTCAGATTTTACCTCGCCGCGATGGTGGTCTCGGCTCGGGTTCGGTTCTGAAGAACCGGTTCCCGCCGTAGGCGGGACGGTATCGCCTTTCGCGAGGGTTAACCGCCGTTTCGGTATCCCTCCTGCGCCCTGCATCTGATCCTTGCAAAACCATCAAACTTGCAAGAATCTCCTCGTTCCGTGCAGGGAACTTCGTCACGCTTTTTCAAGCGGACCGGGCTTCTCCGAGTCACGTCGGAGGAACAACGCCCAAAAAAAACTACCAGACCTTCGACGTCCTTACGTACCCGGTCCTGTTTTCCGTACAGGATCGGTACGACAAGACGGGACGGCCCTCGAATCGGCCTTCTACGATGGGCCCATCGTAAGAAGAGCCGAAATGGCCCTGGGCTTCATCCCACCAAGGATAGAAGTCCAGGCCCCGCGGGGCTAACTCCATCCCCTTGGGAGCCGGACTAAAAGTCCAGAACTCCCAGGGGGGTTGCTGCCCCCACTCGAGAGCCGTCAGCCAACGGCGCCACTCTGCCGCCCGCGCCTTATAGCGAGCATCGAGTGCCGCCTTGACTTCCCAGAGCAGGCTTTCTAATTCCTGCTCTGAAAGGTCGGCCAGACGGTCGTCCATTCGATGATTCCTCCTTCCTTTAATGATGGCCGTATTTATGGATAACGGCGGAACCAAGCCATTCTTGGCCAGCGAGGCGAGTTTTGAAAGATCTATTTCACGTCAGTGACACGCGAACGATCTTTCAGACTCGCCAGCCGCGATGCGGCGGTGAAGCTTGATTATCCATCAAACCTCGCCGCCACAACTTGAGTTGCTCAACTTCTACCGATCTCCTATACACCACTATTAAACCGACTCTTCCAGTCCGACACTAAGTGTCGGAATATCGGAATATAGCTACCACGAGGAATTAGCCGATGCCATCTACCGGGCCCTTCCGCCGTTGCCGCCGTTGATCGACGACTTGCTCGATCACCTGCAGCACTAAGGCTCACCTCCTAAGAAGCGCCATGTTCTATTTTTAAACGCCAAAAAAGGCCGAATTACTTCGGCCCTCCTTGATTTTACGTTCACGCTCCCAAGAAGAGCCCAACCCACAGGCTCCCTCTTGACTTCGCAAACGTTAGTTTGCTTACTCCTCCAACCGGCGGTATTCGCCCCGCAAAGCTTGACGAACGTCGTAACCCACAAACTTAACGCCTTGAGTTGGCGAATCAGCTTGGCCTAGCGCTGGAGCCCGCCCCTCTTGATTTAGCCCGGCATCCTCTACTACCACTTCGTCCGTTCCCTCATCTTTCGGTTGACACGAGTTGGCGGCCGTTTGGGCTTCCAATTCATGCAAACTTATTTCTGTTGGCTCGTGTTCCATCTTAAATCCTTTCTTTTTAAGGACCTGGTTAATTCTTGCGTGGTTTCCACCAACCTGCTGGCTCGGGGCCGCCGACCGCCTCGCCATCCCAAGTCGATTCAGTCCAATCCCAGATAGCTTGTGGTTCATTGGGAGCATATTGCTCCGCAAGTCTGACAGTGCTAAAACAGTTCCCGCCGGTTACTCCTTTGTCATCTTCAAGACCAATAAAATCCATTGATTCTTTCGGCCCCCAAAATGGCTTTAACTCCTTTAATCGTTTACCTTGTCCAACCTGACCGTAACGAGGCCAGATGTGTAATCCAAAATAATCTACCGTTTGTTGGTCAGAGATTTTTTGGAGGATGTCATTTGCTTTACTCGCGCAACGCTCTTCATCGGGTATTCCTAATGGTTCTCTTTCCATATTTCTCCTTCTGATAGCACGAATAACTCCTGCTATCAGTGAAGACCCCGATCCTCTGCCGACACTTCCAGTCCGACACTAAGTGTCGGGAATACAGGAACCACTAATCCTTTTTTACGATCTCTAATTTCCCTTATTCGCGCCTCTGAAGCCGCCAGTTAGACGGATTCAGAAAGGCAAAAAGAGAGCTCATCCGCCAGCCGGCGGATGAGCTCATAGCTGACCTGCAACCTTGCCAAGCCGGCAAGGCGGGTCGGAAACACGGCGGTCATCAGCGTGTTTCCCAAGTCCCTGACTCCGGCGCGCTCCCACTGCGGGGACGCCGGAGCGATCACGGCCGGGACGGCCGGTGATGCTTGTCTCGCCGGCGCTATTGCGACGACGAGACTTGGTCTAAGGCAAAACGGCATCACACGCCTTGCCTTAAAAAAAGTTATCCATGAGTGGCCATCGGGGAACCCGACAGTCCTGTTCGGTGCGAATGGGTTCGCACCGACGACCACTCTTAAAACTCCGCTGCACCTGTGCCACCCGATGGTGACTTGCAGTGGGGTCGGACGTGGACGCGCCCGGTTCCAGTCTCCGACCCTAAAGAGAGTCGGAGTAACGTGCCGGCGGCAGGCTGGAACACCCCTGCCGCCGCCGGTTGGTCAGCTTACGGGGTCTGAAACCCCGTGCCGACTTTAAGGTGACGCATCGCGCCACCTCCCTTCCCCCCTTCCGGGGGAGGATTGATTTGCTGTTCGCTCCGCCGCGGCGTGTAGGCCACAGGGTTGCCGCATGGCCGAAGCCGCGACGGAGCGCAGGTTGCAAACCTAGGTGAGATTACCCCCTCACCCACGGGGAAATTTTCATTCCGGCCCTTTGCCCCAAAAAGGCAAAGGGGGCACCGCAGTCGTTCTACGCCCATCCAGGTGCACCCGGGTGAGTGGGGACGTAGCTCCCATTAAGCGTCGTTTTTTGCGCTCGTTCGGCCAGGAAGACGGCCTAGTGCTTGTACTGCCAGCGTTCGCACCCTGCGCTGGAGACATCAGTCCGTATTAACTACCCGCGCTGATGCGCCACGGGCAGATTTTTCAACCTAGGAGTTGATCAGCGCCTCGAGAACGAGCGCGATGATCTTCTCGGCGGGGATCGCCGACGTCATCCCCTGGGGCGACGCGACGAGGTCGGCGGGGCCACCCCAGCCCTGCTCCAGCTCTGACAGGCGCGCCTTGAGGGCCGCCATGTCGAGCGGCGCGGCCGAGGAGTAGCGGGCCACCGTCCACTTCTGGACGGGGCTCTCGTCGGGGCCGGCGCCGGGACGCAGGAAGGACGGGCTGAAGGCGATGACGACAGGGACGCCGGTAGCGTACCCGACGTCGAAGCCGCGGGGGCTATTGCCCACCACGATCCCGACGCGGTTGCCCGGCAGCACGCTGACCTGGAGGGAGGCTTTCGCCTTCTCCAACTCTTCGCGCGCCGTGAACGCGAAGCCACCTATGACCGCGTCGCTGACCTCACCGATCAGGAGGTTGGACATCCAGTCCACCTTCTGGTCGATGGTCAGCTTGCGGTCGAAGCAGACGTAGTCGCTGGCGGTGATGGCCTCCTGGTTCTCCTGGACGACCTTCAGGTCGCGGGCCTGCGGCCCGAGCCCGTCCATGCGGCCGATGGCCGCCACGAGGCGGTTGTCGATCTGCTCGCTCTTGCCGGCCGCCCGGAGGGCGAGCACGGCCATCGCACCGATGCTGTCCTTGTCGGGCCGGACAGTGGCGAAGATGGAACCCGGCGCGGGCAGGTCGACCGTCAGCGCCGCCTCGATGGCGGACGTCCTCGGGTCGCCGGTTGGGCCGTGCTGCGGGTCGAGGTTGAACGAGCACCGCTTGGAGAGGGGCGGGCTCGTCACCTCGATCCCGTAGACCGGGGCGCCGGCGCCGAACACCTTCGCGTTGGCCTCGGCCGCGGCCGGCACCTTGTCCTCAGGCCTCGGGTCGAGGCTCGCGAAGATGTAGGTCTGGGTCGTCTGCGGGGAAGGCATGCCGTTCATAGCAATGCCTCCTTTCTAGTTTCGACGTTTTTTGCCTGGCGTCACCCAGAGTGTTTTCCGGCCACGTGCCGGTGACATCTCGCTTTCCGTCACAGACGGATTGAGGCGCAGCTACGCGCCCGGGGCAGTCACGCTCCCCGCCGAGAATCCGTAGCTATGGTGCTACGGGCTCGGTCGCCAAAATGTCTTGTTGGTGGGTCACTCGTTGGAGTGGCGCACCAAGAGACATGCAACGAAAACATTGCTATTCTCTCCATATGGAGGGTGAACAAATTTCGTCGATGTTCGCGGAACCGTACGCCGAACGGCTGACGCCGGAAGAGCGTCGGCGGCTGGGTGCGGTGGCAAGTCAATTGCTCGGCGTTGAGCCGCCAGCTGAGGTTCCGATCTACGACCGGACGGTTGTCGAGGCGACATCACGGGTGTACAATCCCGAGTCGCACCGCTACGAACCACTCGTCAACGTCCGCGATCCTGACCGCTTACCCGAAGCTGCTCGGGAGGCGATCTGGGAGCACGAACAGGTTGAAGTGCACTTTCACAACGGACTGCTGCGACTCACTGGCCCAGCGATTGAGGAGCTCGAGACGACCGGATTCATCCCGAACGTCTACGAAACCCTGCAGGAGCTGGCGGTGAGCGGCAATGTCTTGGCCCATCCCGAGACACCAAACCTCATTCAGACAAATGAGGCGCAGGCGGCACTCGTGTTTGGGATCGTCACCTACCTCAAGAAACTTGAGGAGGAATCGACGAAACCGGCGGGTGAAGACCTGGCAACACTTGAGCGACTCTGGCGCTTGGGAGTTCGGATTGAACCAATTCTGCTGCAGGAAGGGAGTGAGACACGCTGATGACCGAGCCTGGCCATACCCACGCATCCATCCACTACACCGCGGCGGTGCCTGAGGAACGCATCGGTCGGATTCAGCTCACGCTGCGCGACCGAAGGACCGATGCCACAATCGCCGAGGTGATTATCCTCTACGACGGTGCCCAGCCCGAAGGCTGGTCGTACGACTACCAGATCCTGGCGAAAAACCAGGAAACGGTCACTCAGCTCGCGCACCAGTTCGACACACCGCTCAGTGCTGGCGATGCGCAACTTGCGCCACACTCGCACCAGCAGTTCGACCGGCTGTTGGCCGATCTGTGTAGTGAGTACAAACTCACCTACACGGCACGGCCACTCTACAAGCCACCTGGCCTGCCGTGGTAAACACAGCGAGCGGTGGTTGGCCGGGGGTATTCTGCCTCCGGCTTTTTCGTGGGTTTTTAGCGTGTTTTACCACACGGGCCGCCTTCGGCCTTCACTCCTTTTGCATCCCGATCCGCCAACTGACGGAAAGGATTCGTCGGTTTAATCCTATTCGGACCAACTGGCTGTGCTAGGCAGCCTGGGGCGAGTGTTTCCCTATATTGGGTGTTGAAACATCCAACACACAATCCTGAACTATTTCAGGGTGCTAGTTGAATAGTTCCTTCCCTCATGTCGAGCCAAAATGTTCCCAAGGAGACCAACGAAACCGAAGGGTCGTTGGAGGTTTCCTTGAAGAAATGACGGCTCGATATGCGCGAGTGGGGAGGTTGGATCGTAAGGATGGGAGGGGCGACCTCAAGATGAGCTCCGCCTGTCCTTACAAAAAACATTATTAGATCCAACACCATTTGCTCAAATAGTCTTGAGCGTTCTAGTTGAATCCAATGCAGCCATTCGATAGACTACTGCTATGCGCAAGTTTTCAGTGCCAACCACCGTCCGAATCACACTCCACCAGGAAACCGACGGCACATACTGGGCCGATAGCCCTGATGCGGTGGGCTGTTTTACAGTTGGTGCAACTATCGACGAGACATTGTTGAACATGAAAGATGCGGTTCGCACCCACTTTGAATTACCAGCCCGCGCGCCTGTCCAGCTTTCACCCACGCTCTCGGCCAAACTCTCCCTCACATGACTGAACGCTGGCCAGCATTTGCATCGACTGACCTCATCCGAGCCTTGCGAAAGCTCGGATTTCTGGTTGTGCCAGGTGGAAAGGGCAGCCACACCAAGCTGGTTCACCCCCGTCACTCCGGCGCACTGACGATTCCCCAATCCAAATCGCTTGGTAGGGGCATTCGGGCTGCCTTACTCAAACAGATCCACGCCATGGGCGTCGATCTTAGTGCACTGAAGCGCTCTCTCTAGCCTGGGGCGAGTGTTTCCCCATGTTGGATTAGATTCAACACCGTTCGCTCAAATAGTCTTGAGCGTTCTAGTTGAATCCAAAGCCAAAAATTTATCAAGTTAACTTGATTAAAACCAGGCTCGAATCTTAGGTTTTTAACGTGATTTACCACACGGTGTTTTTCAACCCACCCAATCATGGCGAGGCGAGCGTGCTAGACGCCAATCTCCTTTCCGATATAGTAAAAATGTTATGGTTAAACTGGCATCACAAAAATTTGCCAAACCTAAAATGGTCAAAATATCGCTTGATCGTGTTAGGAAATTTTACGCGGCGAGCGCCGTGATGCTTGATTTAGCCGAAGAGATTCTTGAGGAGCATGGCGAGTACACCAAGGAGTTTCTCGCTCGATAGTCTCAAAAGAGCCGAGGCCGACGTCAGGGCGGGCCGAGTGCAGACTATCCTGTCGCTGGACGAACTACCTAAACACGCCGAGAGCCACGCTATCGCGCGCCGTCGGTTTGTTGAAAAATCCAACACACAATCCTGAACTATTTCAGGGTGCTAGTTGAATGCTTCCTTCAATCAGCCGACGATTGGACATCGAATCGTTGTTGAATCCAAGAATAATGACTGTTATTATCGAATTTGAAAGGTTTAGTTATGATTTCACCTCGTCGATTTAATATTGTTCTCACGCCGGAGCCGGAGGGTGGCTACACAGTGACAGTGCCATCTCTGCCGGGTTGCGTAACTTACGGAAAAACAGTCGATGAGGCACATGATATGGCCGCCGATGCGATTACTGGCTATCTGGCCAGTCTCCGCAAACATCACGAGCCATTGCCAAGCGATCAAGAACCGCTGATTAGCTCGCTTAATCTTGATCGTCGAGTTCGAAAATGATGGATCAGCGATGCCAAAATTACCGCGCTTAACCGCGAAACGCGTCATTACTTTACTGCTCAAACATGGCTTTGTTTTGGATCACTCCACCGGCAGTCATCAGATTTTCTACCACCCAACAACTCACTGTCGCGTAACGGTACCGTTTCACAATCGAAATCTGCTCATTGGCACGCTCTACTCCATTTTGAAACAAAGCGGCATTCCACGAGATGAGTTTCGCTAACATGCTATTCACGCGCCGTCGAAACCCTCTTACGAGGGTTGGGAATTGATAATGAGGAATATCGAACCCCAATCCTGGCAAGAAGTTAAATATACGTTAGATTGGATCCGACAATCAGCCGACGATCGTGTATCAAGATATCTGCTGTCAAAACAGCGACGTGGCCTCGTGAGTTAGGCTTTGAAAGTCTGCCCCTCATATTAAGACCACGTCGCTGTCCCTAATCGTCCCCTCTTATTTAGATTAGGAAGCAGGCGATCTGGTAGGCGAGAAGTAGGTAAATTCACCGTCCTAACTCAAACGCTTGAACAAGCGCGAGCTGGAGCGCCGTCTCCTGTTCATGGAGCGGCTGGGACAGCGATTCATCACTGCTTTTCGGTTGCCCTTGGGAGTGGGAAGGCGCTTATCTCCTTCCATCATCAAGAGGCCAGATAGATAGGGTAAATCGGCAATAACTCCTGTTAAATTGCCGCTTCACCATAAGATTTCGTTTTGGTGCACCTTACCCTCTAGTGATAGGGCGCACCAAGCGAATTCCTAGGCAGATTTGTGGCTCGAGAGTGAGCCTCATTGTGTTTGTGCCCCTCTGGAACCACAAATCCAACCTGGGAAACGTGGCAGGTCTGTGACGGCGGATGTGAAATGCAACCGCAACTAGTGAGGATTGAATACCACACCCCTAACATTCAGCCTCCGCAAAAAACGGGGCCAAATGGGGTCGATATGGCCGCAGGGGGCCGCCATCACAGACCTGCCGGCAACTAATGTTGCCAACAGGATTAAATAGAATGATTACTTACGACCGTTATAAAATTGACGATCATTTTTTACTATCGATGCATCCATACGCAGGGCGCAATGATAGAGATCACAAATACTCATCTATTTTGATGCATTCTAGTTTCGCATCCGAGATGAGACCCCGGACAGCCGCCAAACCTGCATCATGCGCTACACTCTGGTACACGTAAACCCTCGTCTTTGATTTACCGCCTCTCTAATATGAGATCGCTATGCCCCCCAAATACAGACTTGCAATCGCAGTAGAGAGAGTAGCCACTTTGAGTTGTAAAAGTTCGCCCGACATCTCTTTCCATCAAAAAAACCTCCAGGAGCGTTGAATATAGGTTGGCAAAATACCAGAACCTGTATCCAGCGGTAGATGCTCCTGACACCTATTCCGAAGGTTTTCTCGTTTTGTTTGGATGTGCTTCCCATCCGTGTGGGTGGGACTAGCGGCGTTCGGTGAGGAGGGGAACACCGGACGCCACTAATCGCACACACTTTTTGTCTTTTTGTTAACGCAGAGACTCTAGCATAGGTTATTGGCTTTGTCAAGACCCCGCCGGAGAGTCATTTCTGCTTAATTTATACGAACGTGAAATGTATAAATTTATCTTAAGGTTACGCGTATTTTATACCACTCGATGACTCACTTGTCAAGTATACATTATACGTTCGTATAAAGAATAACCTGCCACAGAGGGCAGGCTATCGGGTAGGGGAAATGCTAGTATTCAAACCAGATCGGAGAAGAAATAATATCCTTCCTAAGCCCCAGCGCAAGACGAAATGTAGCCTTGGCGTAAACACAGCAAACGCCTTGGGTTCGAATCTCTCCCACGGTTGGGATGTCACCCAGATTGTCCGCCTCGCCGTTGAGCGGTGGCGAGGTATAGATTCGATCGCTTTCCAGCCTTGGAGCGACCACCACGATTGAGATGCTTTCCACCTTCCCCTTAGGTGGAAGAGCAACGGCGTTGACGATAAAGGATTCATCTGGCTCGAAATCAGCCGTCAGCGGTATTGTTTGCCCCATTGTCCAGGTAATACCCCGCTTTGGCGCCGAAACTATAAGGTAAATCACGGCGCCTGGAAGTTCGGTGCCAAACACTCGCCGCGCTCGAAGCGCCTCAAGAATGCCTGACTCCGTCCGATCTTTAACAAACAAGCCGGCGACTGTTTCAGCATTCCCATAGGGCGGAAAGTGCTCATCGCCAGACATGACTGCTCCCACGCGCCACTTGTTACGAAGGAGTTCGCGATAGCAGGCTTCGTTACTACTTCGAAGCTCTTTGCCATCACCCAGACCAGTGTATTCTGGCCCATGACTAGAGAGCTCGCAGGCGACCATTTTTTCCCTGGCTCCAGGCAAATCGTCAGGGCAAGCCTTGAAACCATTAAAAGTCTGTTCAATCCCACCCCGCTCGGTCATATAGAGTTCGGGGTGGGCGAAAATGCCCACTGCGCCCGGTTCATTTGCCATCCAAGTGAGGGGGGAAATAAAATTACTCTCATTTGGAAGAATGGGTGAATTACCATCTCCTTCTTGCCGCGCGGCTACCCGCCGTTCGGTATCGAATACAAGAATATGACCCCAACCCGGATTGTACTGGGGTAATTTTTGGAGCAGGTTTTCAGGTTCAGGTGTACCCGTCAGTTCAAAACCGCGAAGGAGAACTTTACCATCAGTTGAGTACTCTCGGGTAAACTGCGCCTGTTGCGCCCATTCCCAATCCGACAAATGCTCGGCATGATCAGTGAGCGCCATTCCATCGAAACGCTTCAAATTTGCGTTAATTACCTGATCCGGCGCGGCGAGATCTCGATCAATCTTGGTCGCAACCACTCCAGGCAAATCCGATTTGGCATCGGAAAACCGAGTATGGGTATGCAAATTCGCATACACGAGCCGGTAATCCTGAAATTCTTCCTGTGGCTCCGGAACAAGCGGTTCAGCTGTAATCAAACCGCGGAGCAAAAAAATTGCCAGAACTACCACGATTATTTTCTTCACGTTACCTGCACCACCTTGGAAAAGAAAAGTCGACCCTGATGGGTCGCTTTTCATAGTAGAGCAAAAATTGGGGAGTTATTCAAGCCGCGACGAGTTCAGGCTTTTTAACCGCTTTTTCGAGTTTTCGATCCTCGGCGGCTTTTTTAGCGGCGGGCGGGCGACGATCTTCAGGATAAGCCAAGCTCACTTTGCGTGAGTTAGTATCAATCGATAAAATTTGAAAAGTATCAGCATCACCGGCCTTCACCTTGCCTGCCAGCCCCTCGTCAACACTTACGCCAAATTCAGAGATGTGCATTAAGCCAACTACATCTTTGGCGATCTCAATAAACGCGCCAAACGGCGAAATTCTCACGACCGTTCCGGTAATAGCTTGTCCCGGGACAAATTCTTTAATCGCGCTCTGCCATGGATCAAGTACCAAGCGTTTCACTGAAAGAGAGACTCGGCCGCCCTCAATACTAATGACTTGCACTCGTACCTTATCGCCAACCTTGTAGAGACGATCGAGATTATCGACTCGATCCCAGGAAATTTCCGAGATATGCACAAGCCCTTCCAGCTCGCCAATATTGACAAAGATGCCAAAATCAACGATGCCAGTAACAGCGCCTTCGATTTCCTCACCTATTTTCAACTGACTCGCTCGCTCCTCGGCCAGACTATCACCGGCCGCCTTTTCAGAAAACACAATCTTGTTATTTTTTGCATCGAGGGTAATGACTTTAGCCGAGAGCTCCTTGCCAATCAAGGTTTTGAGAGCGTCACGAATATCATCTTTGCGCCCACGCGGCTGATGCTGGGAGGCAAGCTGGGAAACAGGCAAAAAACCTTCTATGTTGCCATATTCAACAACAAGTCCGCCGCGATTGGTGTCTTTAACTAAAATTGTGACTGGCATTTTGGCGTCGTAGTTTTCTTGGAGTGAAACGAGATGTCGCTCTTTATCGGCTCGACGCAAAGAGAGGATGGCGTACCCGTCGTCGTTTTCAGCCAAGAGAACGTAGGACGAAATTTCATCGCCAATTTTAATATTCGAGACAAGTGATGAAAATTCCCGCGCCGGAATAAGTCCCAACGCCATGCCATCGAGATCAACGATGATGCGTGCGCGAGAAACGGAAACGACAATACCTTTGATTGTGATGCCCTGTTTGATCGAAATAAGTTTTTCGCCCAACTCCTCTGCCAAGCTATCCATGGTTTGAACAAGTGTAGACATTAAGAATTATTTTCCTTTACGCTCCTGGTAACCAGAAGCGACAATGGGAGGACTATATCAGATTCAATCCTATTCTGCAAGTCTGGTGCCGGAGGTCAGAATCGAACTGACTACACGAGGCTCTTCAAGCCACTGCTCTGCCAATGAGCTACTCCGGCATACGCTTGGTGGATCCACTCCGACTCGAACGGAGGACCTTCTCGGTGTAAACGAGACGCTCTGCCAACTGAGCTATGGATCCTGGTGGGCAAGAGAGGACTCGAACCTCCACGACCGCAATGGCCACAGGCCCCTCAAGCCTGCGCGTCTACCAGTTCCGCCACTTGCCCAAATTCTTAGAGCAGTCAAAATTTATCAGATGTGCGCGCTTGTGCCAAGACGCGTGGTGCCGCGGGGGAGATTTGAACTCCCACAAGCTTGCGCTTACAGCGCCCTGAACGCTGCGTGTCTACCAATTTCACCACCGCGGCCTACCTCCTGAGGGATTATACATTGAACTCATTGCATAATTATATTGGTAGCTGCAATGAGTTCATTATTCAACTGGTTTGCGGCGGGATTTCCGATACCATTCGGCAATATTTGAAAACCGATCCGCAACTGAAAGACCAGGCTGGGATTTAGCGCCTTGAATCCCCTTATCAACTGCAAATGAGACCGACACTTGTTCGAGTTCAATCGCCGGAACGAGGCGCTCAAAAATCTCATCAAACTGATCATAGAGTTTTTCACGCTCGGAAACTTCGACGGTCTGGCGCGCTTTTTCCAAAATGCGATCGGCGTCAATGTTGGCAAAATTGGAAAGGTTCAAACCAGTTGGACTGATTTGCGATGAATGCCAAAAAGGATAAGGATCAGGGTCACCGCCAAAATCCAGCCCATAGATAAGCGCGTCGTAGTTGCGATTTGGAACAACATCTTTAGCTAGCTCGGTGGCAGTATGTGTTTCTACAATTACTCGCACACCTAAAGGTTGCCAGCGTTCGACGATTTCTTGAGCGATACGTTCGTTTTTTGGATTTGCAAGGGTAACTAACTTAATCTCAAGCGTTTGCGCTAAAGCTGTTCCATCTTTTAAATTTTTTCTCACCGCTTCTTTTTTAAGTTCGTCTTTTTCGGTATTAAAAAAGAGATAAATTTTGCGGGGAACTTCGATCTGAAATACTTTAAGCGGCTCTAACAAATGTTCGTTTTCAATCATCGAGATATCCGCGACACCCTGAATATCACCGACTGAAAGCGCGCGAGTGAGATTAAAAGTATCGGCATAGATGCGTAGAATCAACTCTTGAAGATAGGGCGTGCTAGCAAAGGCATTCGAGCGCGGGCGCAGGCGCACAATGCCGCGCTCCTGCTCTGTAATTTCATAAGGGCCGAGAGGGAAAATGGGAATGGCAGTGGTTGCCAAAAAGGGCGTGAAGGATTGTTTAAGGTTAAAAATTACCCGCTGATCGTCTGTCACCTCGATATCGATGTCCTTAAAAGTCTCTTTATTCCGGTCGAGAGCGGCTTGAGTAGTGCTTTTGTCGATCGCTGTATCCATTTGAAAGATATAAGTTTTACCGTCGTCGCTCACCTCCCAACTCTTCGCCGCCGCGGGTTCAAATTGATTCTCTTGACCGTAACGCACAAAACCAATGTTTGTTAAAACGTCGAGAGTCGATTGAATGTCGGCAAGTGACGAGGCAACGATGCCTTCTGTATAAGTACCACCGGAGACCGGCTGTTGAGTTGTTTTTTTAATCCAGTAGCGATAACCAAGAGCGCTCGTGCTCAAGAGGACGACTAGGAAAAGAATCGCCATCGTCATTTTTTCTACGCGCGTTAGAGATGTAAGAAGGCGAAAAATAAACGAACGTGAATTGTATAGCTTTGGTTGCATCAGCGCAAAGTGATATTCAAAATTGCGACGGTCACAAAAAGGATCGCAAAAATAATGCTGGCGTTAAAAAGCACTTTTTCAACTCCCCGCTTACTTCGATAGACATTACTTGTTCCACCGAAGGCGCCGCCCAAACCAGTGCCTCGATGCTGAAGTAAAATCGAAGCGATTAGAAGAAAAGAAAGAATAATTTGCAGGCTATTGAGAATGAGGGGATTCATATTTAAGAACCAAATGGAGGCGCCGGCGGGAATTGCACCCACGTGTAGAGGTTTTGCAGACCTCTGCCTTACTGCTTGGCTACGGCGCCTCATTCTGCCCGCGCCAAGAACATAAATAAATTAGATAAATTTGCTTGGAGCGGGAGACGGGATTCGCACCCGCGACCTCTACCTTGGCAAGGTAGCATTCTACTGCTGAACTACTCCCGCCAACATGGATTTACAAGAGCAGAGTTGATGCTAACATAGGCATACATGCGTGTAAACCATGCTTTAAGGATTGGAGGCTTTTATGCCACGTAAACGTCGCTGGCGCGCCGCCGTCAAGCTCGATGACACTCAACCAACAGATCGCGCTATCCAAGCTTCAAATCGACCCCTACTTGCGAATTCTTTGCGTAAAATTGTGACTCAAGACGTTTTAAGAGTAGTTTTTGCACTGGCGATCATACTGGTCCTACTTGGCGGCGCTTTAGCGCTTGAACAGTTTTCTAATCTGCCGGATCGAATTGCTCAATCACTTTACGAATTCCTCGGGTTTTAAAACTCTAAATTCTCCTGGCTTCAATTGTCCTAAAGAAATTGGACCGTGCTGAATCCGCTTCAAGCGAAGAGTTGCGAGTCCGGCGCAATCAAGTAGACGGCGCACCAAGTGCTTTCTCCCCTCATGTACTTCAAGTTCAAAGATTAACCCTATCTCATCTCGACCAAGATATTTTACCCGATCAAATTGCGATGCTCGATTAGCAAGACGATGAGGACGTTTGAGCTTGCTCTCTAATTCGGAAAGATCGTAACGATTCGGAACTGGCACCCAGGCTTGATAAATCTTTTTGTGTTCGAAGCGAGGATGAGTGAGTCGGAAGGCCAATTCGCCATCATTGGTGACCAGCACAAGGCCCTCGCTCTCCTGATCGAGGCGTCCGACTGAAAAAACTCTCGGCTCGCCTGGAACAAGCGAGTTTACATCGGTAATGATAAGGCCACGCGGTTTATAGAGCGCATACACTACCCGTTTCTGGTCTGGCATTACTGTTTCCCCGTCGACGGCAATAATTTCACGCTCTGCATGAATTAGAGTGCCAAGCTGGGTAACAATTTTCCCATTTACCGCTACTCGTCCAGCTTGAATAAGTTCATCGGCCTTGCGCCGTGCCGCAATCCCCGACGAAGATAAAAATTTATTGAGCCTCACTAACTTGCTTCTCGGCAACTTTTGGCTGGCTAGTGGTGTAGGTAGAGTCATAATGTTGATCTGTAATTATACTTCGATAGATGTAAGTCGCGATGATTAACAAAATACTCACGAGCGTGAGTAATATAAGGATTCCATTTTCATTCCGGTCAAAAAGTGACTGCATATTTCCTTTATACATTTTGCGAACGTGAAAATATAGCAGACGAAGATCGAAAACACAAGAGCGCTAGAACGCATATAAGTTCTAGACATATTCCTCCTGGAAGCCAACTCTATACTGTAGAGCTTCGGTCACATGTTGACCTGCAATCTCTTTACTTGCCTCCAAATCTGCAATCGTTCGGGCCAACTTTAAAATGCGATGGTAGGCACGCGCCGAAAGCTTGTAGTGTTCAAGCGCTTGGATTAAAAGATGTTCGGTGGCGTTATCTATTTTGCAGAGCGCCTGAACAATTTTAGCAGGCATTTCAGCATTGCAGGCGATCGTGCCACTTAAGCGTTTCTGTTGACGAACTCGAGCGCCGGCCACACGTTTACGAATTCTGTGAGACGTTTCACCTTGATTGCGCTTAATTAAAGCCTGACGCTCAACGGGTGCAACATGAAATTGCATATCAATTCGATCCAAAAATGGACCGGAGATTTTACGTTGGTAGCGCTGAAGTTCTTGAGACGAACAAGTGCATTCCGGTGTTCCAGCTCGGCCGCACGGACATGGGTTCTGGGCGGCGAGCAGGATAAACTTAGCGGGGAAGGTAAGCGATCGAGCGGCACGAGAAACCGTAATAATGCCATCTTCTAAGGGTTGACGGAGAACTTCTAAAACCGAACGCGGGAATTCAGGCAATTCATCCATAAAAAGAACACCTCTATGAGCTAGTGAGATCTCTCCGGGTTTTGGCCATGCGCCGCCGCCGATAAGAGAAATGGCGCTTGCGGTATGGTGCGGTGAGCGGATTGGGCGAGTCGTCAGTAAACCAATCCCAAATGGCAGAACGCCAGCGATACTGTGAATCTTTGTCACTTCGAGAATTTCTTCTTCAGTCATTGGGGGTAAAATTGAGGGGAAGGCGTTTGAGAGTAGAGTCTTGCCGGCGCCAGGCGGACCGCTCATGAGAACATTGTGGCCACCAGCCGCGGCGATTTCGAGCGCGCGTTTGGCAAATTCCTGGCCTTGAATATCTCCAAAATCGGTTGAGAACTGCTGTTGATCTTGAGAAAAAGTTGTTGCTTGAACCGGATTCAGCAAAGTTTGTGAGGCCAAGTGAGCAATTAACTCTTTTAGTGTCCGTATGGCATAAATAGTTAAATCTTTTACCGAGGCGGCCTCGGCCGAATTATCCATCGGCACATAGAGTGTATCGAGTCCACGTTTTTTTGCCGAAAGAGCCAAAGCCAGAACACCAGTGATTGGCCGCACGGCGCCATTAAGAGAGAGCTCGCCCAAAAATGCGCTCGTGTCGGACAAGGGCTTAATTTGCTGATCGGCCGCCAAAATGCCGAGGGCGATCGACAAGTCATAAGCCGGACCGACCTTCTTAAGATTGGCTGGCGCAAGATTGATAATGATATGTCTGACCGGGAAATTTTGACCGCTATTGATAATCGCGCTTCGAACACGTTCTTTGGCCTCCTCAACCGATTTGTCAGGTAAGCCCACAAGTGTCAAGCCGGGCAAGCCCCGTGTAAGATCGACTTCAACTTGAACCAATTCTCCTTCCAGGCCAACTAAAGCTAAGGATGTAATAACTGCAAGCATTCTCCCTCTTTCGCTAGCCAGTCGTATGCGTCTGCTTCAAATGTAGCATAGTTGCGTACCCAATGAACGGCAGGATTGCGGCGCCACCAAGTAAGTTGACGACGCACATAAGCATGTAATCTACCTTGGAGTTGGGTGCGAAATTCCTCAAGCGCGATTACGCCTTCGACATGCTCAAGGGCAAGCTTATAGATTAAACCAAATTCCTGGATTCGTACGCGTGGCACGCCCTGATCTAAAAATTTGCGCACTTCACTAAATAATTGACCCCGCGTCCACGCCTCAACCCGAGCGTCGTTACGACGATAAAGTTCCGCCCGAGGTCGATCAATCACATAGAGACGCGATTGAAATATTGGCCTCTGTTTCTTTTGATTTTTAAGAAAACTTTTCTTTTGAACTAGAGTATAGGCGAGGGCGCGTTCTATTCTGACTCGATTGCGTGGATCAATATGAGAAGCTGTTTCGGGGTCGATTTGGGAAAGTTTTTTTATAAGCTCAACGGTCGTAGAATGTTTAAATTCGACCGGCAATTCAGCCTGGGCTGGCAGGTGATAACCTGCCAAAACCGCTTCAACATAAAGCCCTGTGCCACCGACTAGGATTGGCAAGCGGCCAGCTCGCCAAAGTGTCGGCAAGAGATTATTCACGAACGTTTGAAATTTGCCGACGGCGTACATTTCATTGGGATCGGCTAAATCGAGGCCATAGTGTGGAACATTTTGAATATTGTAAACCGGACCGTGGGGTGAGTTAGTTTGAGAAGACTGATGGTCTTGTGTGATTTTTGCTGTCCCGATATTCAATCCTCGATAAACAGTTCGTGAATCGGCGGCGATAACAGAGCTTGGAATCTTTTGAGCGAACTTAAGCGCCCAATCAGACTTTCCGCTCGCCGTTGGCCCAACAAGAGCAAGAACAAGGGGTTTCATCTAAAATTCTACGAACGTGAGTTTGTTGTCGATCTGCAGGAGCGACCAAATTATTTTTGCTAATTTTTGAGAATCGTGTCTTAAGAGATTACCTTTCGCGGCGATTCGCGCCTGAACAAAACGACAAGAAAATTCTTTCGGATTAGCAAGCGTGAATCTGACTGGATCGGCGTGTTCACGAGCATAGATCGCTTTGGTTTTTTTATCTAAACGCAGATTGCCGACAATTACATAGTCTAGAACACCTTTCCCGAGATATTTTTCAAGCGACCGCATGAAATCCTCGACTGTATAGTTGTTGGTTTCACCGTACTTGGTCATCAAATTACAGATGTACACAATAGTTGCGCGCGAGTGCCTAATTGCCCGCGACATCCCGCTCACCAAAAGATTGGCGATCACGCTCCCATAGAGATCGCCGGGGCCAAGAATAATCATATCGGCACGATTGATTGCTTTTAGTGCCTTGGGGTTGATTTTGGCAGGAGAGTTTAAGAACAGACGTTTGATTTTTAGGTTCGGATCGTGTTTAGGGATATCAATATTTGTCTCGCCAATGATAATCTCTCCATTTTCTAATTCTGCTTGAAGACGGCGATTTTCGAGCGTGACTGGGTAAACTTTCCCCTTGACTCGCAAGAGGCGAGCGGCTTCGCTGATCGCCTGTTCGTCTGAACCAGTGAGTTCCCGCAAAGCAGTGATAAAAAGATTGCCAAATGAATGGCCCGCAACGGCGCCTTTAATAAAACGATATTGGAAAAGTTCTTTCATCATTTCAGGCGACTCTGAAAGCGCAACGATACAGCGACGAACATCGCCGGGTGGCAGGATCCCAAATTCATCGCGCAATTCACCCGTACTGCCACCATCATCTGTCATCGCCACAATCGCAGTTAAGTCTAGATCATACTCACGCATACCCTTCAGAAGAGTATAAAGACCCGTGCCGCCACCAATTGCAACTACACGTAAACGCCGCATGTGGAATATATTATCAGTTTTTCACTCGCGTGAAGCCTAAGTTTTTTAACTTTTTCTGGTACTCACCTATCGAATAGAGTGAGCCGGTGCAAACAATGGGTAAAAAATTTAGCGTGAGTGCGGCTTCGAGCGCTTGACTTGGGTTCGGTTTGGCAAGAGCTTTAAGCCTGAAATGAGAAAAAATCTGCATGAGCTTATTTAACGCAAAGTGGCGACGTGTTGCAGTTTTAAACTCTGTTGCGACCCAATTGATAGTAATCGGCAGGAGTGCTTTCAGCATCCCTTCAACATCCTTGCCACACGAAAAATTAATTATACAATTCACGTTCGTATCAGAAAATATTCCTTGAATTGAGACTGACAGGGCTTCCGTTTTCTGCGGATTATGCGCGCCGTCTAAAATTACAAAACGTCTATCTCTCTGCCAGATTTCAAACCGGCCGGGCAGGGTCGCCGTGTCAAGCACTTTACGAACGTGAGTTTTTTGTATTTTATCCTTCGAACGTTCGGAAATTAATTGCAAAGCAGAAAAGGCAAGGGCGAGATTTTCTCGCTGGTGATTACCCAAAAGATTGAAACGCAAATTTCCCCAAATCCCGTTTTGTGTTTGCAGTGAAAGCAAAGTGCCTTTTAAGGTTGGATGAAATTCCGGTACAATTTTGCGCGGGTCGATCGAAGTCACCAGTGCCCCAACCTGCCTTGCTCGCTCATGGATTGGCCCAAGAATTTCAGATGCTTGATCTAATACAATAACTCGACTGCCGCGCTGAATAATGCCGGCCTTTTGGGTAGTAATTTCAACTAGGGTTTTGCCTAATATCCGGGTGTGGTCTAGGCCGATCCGCGTAATCACAACAATTTTGTCGCCCTGCATTGCATTTGTCGCATCGTATAATCCTCCTAAACCGGTTTCGACGACTGCATATTGAACACCTTGGTTTTTAAAAGCGACCAGAGCAGTGGCAACTAAAATTTCGAAATAAGTTGCCCGAACCGACGTCCTTAAAACCTTTTTGAGCGCGAGAATGAAGCGCTTTTTGCTGATTAGTTGACTATTAATTTGAACCCGTTCTCGAATATCAATGAGATGCGGCGAAAGTTGAAGTCCAACCTTAAAATGATGGGCGGAAAGAAATTGGCTGATGAGCGTTGCCGTCGAACCTTTGCCAGATGTGCCCGCCACATGAATTATTTGCATCGAACGTTCTGGATTGCCAAGCGCTTTCAAAAGTTTTTTTGTTCGTTCTAGGCCAAGCGCGCCAGGAAAGCGTGTACTCCGACTATGCGGAACCAGGCGATCTAAATATTCAACCGCTTCTTGAAATGTATTCGGGAAAAGTTGATGGGAAATAATTATACTCTGTGAAAAGTTTTGTCTTGGCGCTGTAATTATACACTTTGCGCGAACCTACTACGAACGGAAAACCGACTAAGGAAGCCAGCTCGCCGCCGCTCGCTAACACTCGCCGCCCAGCAAAAAAGTTTTCTCTGCGTTTCTGATTTCGCGCGCACCCGATTTTTTCTTCTAAAAGGAAAAGAAAACTTTTTTGCTGGCTTCTGCTCTCTCCGAGCAGGGCGGCGGGCTTGGCCTCTGTTTTTTGCAAGAACACGGCGGAATTCCCCCCACACCCCCCTTCCGCCGTGTTCTTGCGGGGACGGACGGAATTTTTGGCGGTGGCTACTTTTCTAAATCTACTTCTTTATCTCCGAATTTCAAATTTTTCTTCGCAATCCACACAAATCCTTTTTCTGGTGTGATCACGGCAACATCAATTGAACCGCCGACGCCGGGCATATCACCCGGGTCGCCTGCGATACCATCAGAAAATCTTTGAATGGCCGTAGTTGTTCCGATTGCCAAGGTGCTAAAATCAATGCCGTCCTGCAAAGTCATGGTACCCCATTGGATGACGTATTCTAAACTCCTCAATTGTTTCTGAACTTCTTGCGAACCCATATCCGAAGCCATTTTTTGCATGACCGGCAAATTGCCAATTCGTCCATCAAAACCAAGAACGATTCTCGATACCACATCAATCTGACCTATCCAACTGGCACCATATTCTTGCCCTCGCTTTGTGCTATCTCTCTTGAGCTCAACATCGCCGGGAACATAAACCATCGCAACTTGGTGTGATTCATCCTGATTGTAACCAGCAACAATAAACTGCAACTGTTCTACACCAGCAACGCCTTCTTTTTGGATTCCTTTCGGGTCTTTGAATTTGAACTTAACATGACCCTTTTCTTCTTTGATCTCAATAATTTGACAGCCCTGTCGCTCCAAATCAGCTTTTATTTGATTAGGAAGGATTTTTAACTGCTCTTTGTATTGATACTTTGTCTCAAAAAATTCTTTTATCTTTTGGGCGGTTTCAAGCATTGTTAATTTTTCGGTCTCGATACTTTTCTTAAACTCTTCGATAAACCTGCTTATGTTTTTCAAGACGCCATTTTCCGGCAAAAACGCAAGCCCCGCAACTATTAAACCTGCCCTATCATTTATCTTGAAAACTTTTGACGCAGAATCGGAGCCGATTCTGCTCATACCTTTTTGATTTCGGTAGGACTGCCGACTATCAGCGGCTAAAACGATTCCTTCTGGTGTAGTTGTGTTGATTCCGAGACTCATAGTATTTTATTTGTTAAGAAAATTGTTAATAATAAGTACCGCAATAATGGAATAAACAAGTGCGGTAAGGCTGTTTCCGATTATTGTGACATCCACCCAAGTCAATCCTGCGAGCAATAAAGCCCAGCTAAAGTTTCTAACAACTCCGGCGTCTTGAAATACCGTATGCACAATGGCACCAATTCCTTTCGCTAATGCGTGTGTTGAAGTTTGACCAGATGACAGCGTGCCATTGAAATATCTGCCGATGGCCAAATTAACAGCTGTCTCAACAACAGTACGCAGATCATTTTCTATATTTGTGCCATCGGTTTTAAGCGCACCACCGTTGTAGCCAATGTTGTCAGATGTTGGCAACGATACGGTTACTCCGTTCATAAGTTCCGTCGGCTGTTTAAGCTGTTGTGGTGGTAACGATCCGGCCCGATACTGCATAGGGAAAAAGGAGACTCCTAAAAAATCCAGCGCCTTGTCAGTGAGCAGTATGGAACGCGTCTTTTGCGTTCCTTTCCGCAGATAACCGTGTCTTGTAAGTGCGGCGATGATTCCAAGGATAGATTTGTTGTCCGAAACACTAATCCCACTCACCATTTCGCGGAGAGTTGGAGAACTCCCGTATTTGAGCCGGTAGCCACTGATGTATTGGAGTAATTTCTTCTGATTATCTGTCATATAAAACCATTATACTCCACCAAATGGTGGAGTCAAGTGATTTTCGCGGCCTATCCTGTGGATAATTAGTAACCGAGAGCTAACTGGTCGAGCATATCTGGCCCTTTTTCCTTGCCTACTTCTTGGTAAATACTTAAAACTTCCTCGTATGTACCCTTACCGCCAACCATGTCCCAAAATTCCTTTCCGACCAAAACCTCGTTTTCCAAATCCATGTAATTAAGAATGAAACTATGACGATACGTTGATTTTTCGATACCATAGGGATTGTATGCGGTAGCATAAAACGCTTTTGTCTTTCCGTACTTCGCGTGAGTGATTGCATGAATTTGCAAAAGTCGTCCCGTTGCTTCCAAGCATTGGCCCTTGTTCGGCTTAGGACTTTTGATTTCGAAAAACCACTCCTCGCCGGATTTTGTCTCAATGTATAAATCAGCAATGCTTACGCGCTCAACGCCCGCAACAGTTTTACTTAAATCAACAACTTCTTTTACTAAATCGGGATATTTCGATTTCATCCCACCGCTTCCGATCCTGTTCGTTATATCTTCAATACGCTTAATTGCTTTTGCCGTAACAACACCTCGAACGCGATATCCGCGTTCAGCGTTTTTGTGAACAGATTTTGCTACAAGACGCGCACACTCTTCAAAGGTCGTTCCGAGCTTCGTGGAAAAGGAGCGTTCAAATTCGCTTACTCGCAAAATTCCGTCCGGCAAAAGCGATTCGTGAAATGGTTTGAGATCTCCGGCTTTCGATTCGTTGCGCAACGGACGCAATTGCTTAGGGTCGAAACCATTTTGCTTGGCTTCATCAACCATCCCTTGGATAAATCCTTCAAGATAGCCCTTGATTGTGTTTCTGACTTCTTTGGTAATCATATTCTTTGCCAAATTAAAATGCTTTCGTAAAATGCACCTTCGCGTCTTCCAGTTCGGCGGTTCACATGACGCTCAACACGTCCAATTTCCTTAAATCCCGCGTCTTCTGCTTTGTAAAGTCCGTATTTGTCGTTTACAACAATGAGAGCCAAACCTTTTGGGGCCATATATTTACGAGTATGGAGCAAAACGTCATTTATGCCTTTGATATAGCCCTGTTTTGCTTGCTGGGACTGTCCATTTTTTGCAGGCCCGATTTCTTTCGTCTCGTTATTTTTTAGACCAAGTAATTCGTAAGCGTATTTATGCTGTTCGTGGTAATCAATTAAACCAATGTAGGGGGGAGAAGTAAAAACCATATCAATGCCCTTCGGTAGCTCAACCTCGCGCGAATCCGCATGGTTTACAACTACTTTTGCTTTTGTCTTAATTTTAGAAAATTCTTTAACGCGATCTAGAGTATCAATAGTGTAGCGCGATAAGAATTTATATGCTTCTTCAACTGGTTGGCAAGTTCGTTGGTGTTTATAGCATTGATACGGTTTTATCTGCGGCTCTTTGGGAAAATCTAAGTCATAGTGTGTAACGAGCCGAGCAGAACGCGCCGAACGAGATAAAACAATTCTTAGTAAATCTTGGTAAGTATAATCCTTAATCAATCGCGAATAACATAAAAGCTCTTTTTGCGTGTTCGGCGCAAACCATTTTTGTATATATTCGTTTTTGGTCGAAAACAACTTATTTACCTTCTCGTCTTTGGAAAATTTACTTTTGTAAGTATCAAGGCGTTTCAAAATATCGTAAATTTCTTTTTCAAGAAGCGGAACATCATAATCGGCAGTTTTAACTTTTGAAAGTAAAACATTAAAAATAGATATGTCGGTGCCGACCGAATCTATGCCGAGAGCATTTGCCTCAACCAAAGTCGTTCCGCTTCCCGCGAACGGATCATAAACAAGGGTTGGTTTATATTTCCGCAAAAATATCTCTACAAGTTGTGGAATGAATTTACCGAGATAAGGATGTAAGCGATGAACATGCTTTGTTCTCTGATATTCCGGCAAATCGCTCTCGCGCCAATTCAAATTTAATGTTTCAAGGGCGGTTTCCGGTTTTACACTCGCAAAATCGGTCAGCGGTTGCTGATTATATTGCTTTGCTATTTTTTGTGCGATTGTGTTGTCGTACATAGTTTTATTTTTTCAAAAGATCATCAACAGACACATCAAGGGCTTTCGCAATCCTTTGGATTGTCTCAATAGTCGGGTTGGGGCTTTCATCCAACTCTATCTTAACAACCGTATTGAGCGACAAATCAGCAAGTTTTGAGAGCTTATCTTGCGAAAGCCCCTTGTCTTGTCTAAATCGTTTTATGTTCTTGCCTATTGTGGACATAGTAGATTATAATGTATGGAAAGTGATATAATACTTGTATGGCTTGCATATCAATAATATCAACTTTCCATTCTTTTAACAAATTAGGGAGTTCCTTTACCTTTTCCGCGCAGGGAGGGAGGGGCAAGGAAAAGAATAATGCCACCGCCAAAAATTCCGTCCGTCCCCGCAAGAACACGGCGGAAGGGGGGTGTGGGGGGAATTCCGCCGTGTTCTTGCAAAAAACAGAGGCCAAGCCCGCCGCCCTGCTCGGAGAGAGCCGAACCCAGCAAAAAAGTTTTCCTTTCCTTTTAGAAGAAAAAATCCGGCGCGCGCAAAAGAAAAGCAGAGAAAACTTTTTTGCTGGCTGGCGAGCGTCAGCGAGCGGCGGCGGAGCGAATCAGTTGCCGTTTCGTTCAAAAAAGGTTCGCGCAAAGTGTATAATTACTACTGGTGCCCGGGAGAGGACTCGAACCTCCACGCCCAGAGGGCACATGGTCCTAAGCCATGCCTGTCTGCCAGTTCCAGCACCCGGGCAGGTGAGCTACTTTAACAGATTTTACCTTGGTTTTCTAGAGCCAATCCTAGGGTGCGGTAATGAGTGGTTCGAGTTGAGCATAGGTTTTATCGCCAATGCCCTTCACTTCGAGGAGCTCCTCGATTGCTTGGAAACCATTATTGGCTTGGCGGTAATCGATAATCGCTTGGGCCTTACTTGGTCCGATGCCAGGCAGAGTATCCAGCTCTTCAACAGAAGCAGTGTTAAGATTGATTTTACCGTTAGTTGCCATGGGAGCAGTTTTAGAATCTTCTTCTGGTTCGAATTCAGTTCTCACGCCCTTAACAACCGGCTTGGCTTGCCCTTCTTTTAATTGATTCAATTCTGCTTGAATGCCGTTATTCTCTTCATGTAATGATTCGAGCGCTTGTAAGATTTCGGGATTCAATTCAGCAGTTTGAGGTTTTGTGGCGACATTCCGCTCCCAATAGGCAATCGCAAAACTACTCGACGCTAATGCCAAAAATAGAAAAAAGAGCGGCCAACGATACTCACGAATCCATTCAATCAGCTGATTTTTCACCTTCCCTCCTGTGCCAGGCGCGCCAAGCTTCAAGCTCTTGAGGCGGATCTTCTAACCACTTTTTTGCAATTACTCTTGCTTGTTCCATTTTGAGCGTATCAGTGAGCGAGGCAAGTCTCAACGGTGGCAAACCCGCTTGATCTATACCAAGCAAATCGCCTGGACCACGAAGTTTTAGATCAAGCTCGGCAAGCGCAAATCCGTCCTCGATGCGAACAAACGCTTCCAAGCGTTCACTCGCCACGGCATTGCTCGAAATCACAATGCAAGTACTGGCGTTTTTACCACGACCAACTCGACCACGAAGTTGATGAAGTTGCGCCAGACCAAACTGTTCGGCATATTCAATCACTATCAAGGTTGCATTCGGAACATCGATCCCGACTTCGACGATTGACGTTGCAACCAAAAAATGAATCTCTCCTTTAAGAAATGCGTCGACTGCTGTTTGCTGAACTTTCAGTGGGAGTTGCCCATGACAAACCTCAATTCGAGCCGAAGGAAGTTGTTTTCTATACCGCTCGCAAACTTCCTGAATTGATTCCAGTTGAGATTCAACCGATGCATTGATTCTGGGTACGACAATGAAACCCTGGCTACCGGAAATGAATGTTTTTTCAAGCTCGCGATAAACCGATGCATAATTCTGCGTTTGCAAGAACACTGATCGGATGGGCTGTTGATGCAAAGGCTTCTCTTTGAGCAGACTAACGTTTGTCTCGCCATAAAGACTTAGCGCCAAGGATCTAGGAATCGGTGTGGCCGTCATGATTAGTGTATGTGGCACACGTCCGTTAGATTTTTGTTTTAACACTTCACGTTGCTCAACGCCAAAACGATGTTGTTCATCGATAATGATTAGCCCAAACGGAGCCTGCCAGTCGCGAGTGAGAAGCGCGTGAGTGCCAATAACCAAAGTTGGCTGAATTAAGTTTGGCGTTTGAATGCCAGCGACAACAAGCGTGGATTGAATCTTAAGTTGGCTCAAAAGTGATTGGATTCGATCATGCAACTGGCGCGCCAAAATTTGCGTCGGCGCCATCCAAGAAACATGCTGTTTGTTATCTAAAACAGTCAATGCGACAAAAAGTCCAACAATCGTTTTCCCGCTTCCCACATCTCCTTGCAAAAGATAGTTGAGCGGCTTGCCGTACGACATTTCCTGAACGATGCGCCATGCGCTTCGCCTCTGGCCATCTGTTAAAGTAAAGGGTAAAACATCACGAAGTTTCCGAAGAATTTTTTCATTCACTCTAATAATCGGACTTCTGGTTCTCTTAAAATTCTGTTTAGTAAGCATGAGTTCATATTGTAAAAAGAGGAGTTCATCCAAAGCAATTCGTTTACGAGCGCAAGCTAATTGTTTTGGATCTTGCGGGCGATGAAGTGCATACACTGCTTCATTAAGTTGCGGCGACAGATCGGGGAGCGGATTTGGAATCGATAGTTGCTCTACCAGGGGTTGAATAAGTAAGCGTATCAAGCGCGAGGTGATGCCGGCAGTTTCCGGATAAATTGAAAGCATTCCACGCGTTGATTCTCGTTGAGGATTCACAAGTGTTACTCGGTTTTCTTGCCAATCCCAACGCGCATAACCAACAAGCAGAAGCTTCTTGCCTGCCTTAAGTGTGCGAGCGAGATAATCTTGCTGGAACCAAACGATCGGCAGTTCATTGCCCTTGCCGTCGCTCAAAAGCGCTGTGATTCGACTCTTGCGTTTACCAATTCTACGTTCGTGGTGAATTTGACGAAGAGAGCCTTCAACGACAACAAGCTCATCTCTGCGAATTGATTCAAATGGTTGAGGCGAACGTAAATCAAGCCAAGCGCGAGGCCAGTGTAAAAGCAAATCATTCACGGTCGTGATGTTAATCCGAGCAAGCTTTGCCGCGATCGCCGGACCAACCCTCGGTAAAATTGTCACTGGGCGTTCAAGTAAGATCGGCGGGATAGCTTGAGAAACCGACATATCAAACTTGAGCGGCCTCTCTTAAAGCCCAAGCGACTTGCTCTTCGAGCGACGTTTTTTCCTTAGGTAGTCTCTTCAAGATTTCCTGAATTTCTGCAGACGCATACCCAAGTGTGACAAGCGCATCGTAGAGCTCACTGCCGCCACCAGGAATGGTTATTTCTCTGCCTGCAACAATCTTGCCTTTGAGTTCAACGATAATTTTAGCCGCGCCCTTTTTACCGAGCCCTGGAATTGACTGAAAAAAACCAAGATTATCCCGTTCTACCGCCGCCGCGATCTCGTCAGGAGTCGCGGTCGAAAGAATCGTCAGACCGAGCTTCGGTCCAATACTCGGCACGGTGAGAAGAAGTTTAAAAAGTTCGAGTTCAGCAAGCGTTGCAAACCCAAACAACGCCAACTCGTCCTCGCGCACATGTTGATAGGTAAACAGAAACACCTGTTCCCCTATCTGTGGCACCGACCGCGCCGGTACCGCCACCAAGTACCCAACCCCCGCCACCTCAATCACCACCCCAACTGGAAAGTGATGTGTCATCTCGCCACGCAATGTCCGGATCATACTTTACCTGTCGCAATTTCCCTAAAACAAAGTTCATACTTACGCGCCATTGTTGCAGTCGAGAAATGCTCTTCTACATACGCACGACAGAACGTCCGAGATATTTTGGCCACATGACTCAAAAGCTGAGGAATCTCAGAGACATCATTATAAAGATAGCCGCTTTCCCCGTGAACGATCGTCTCAAGAAACGCACCCATTCGGGGGCCAATGACTGGCGTCCCTGCTGCCATCGCTTCAACAACTACCATGCCGAATGGCTCCAGACCATCAGATGGGAAAAGAAGTGCCTGCGCGTTTGCCATCAGGGTGATAGCGTCTTCCTGCGTGACACGCCCAAGATACTCTACATTCGGCAACGCTTTCAGGCGAGGCTCAATTTCCCTGGCGAAGTATGCTTCATGATTTGGCGAAGATGGACCCGCAACTTTGAGTTGCATACCGACTGTCGAAACAGCGTCAAGAGCGTGGTGAAGGCCTTTCGAAGGAACAATGCGTCCGACCCAAGCAATGTACTCTTTTGGCTGTTTCACGAATGTAATTTCATGAACATTTACACCATTAGTCGCGACAAAGAGTGGTTCAAGCTCGTCACCAAGTGAACGGCAGTACGCTTGCATATCTTTGGAATTCGTTACGAAGTACACTTCTTCCCGACCATGAGCTTCACAAAGTTGTCGAGCCTGCTGGACACTTGTTCGGTCGTGCAAACTCATAACTAGGGGGACACTTCTCTTTCCGGGATACTGAGCGATGGCCGGCAAGACAACACGTGGATCCCACCCAAGGACTACATCCAACTTCTCTCGTTCGACGTACGCAAGTGCACGCTCAAAAATAATGCTGTCAATTTGAAGCTTCTCCTCATTGGTAGCATCTGCCGACACCCCTGGCAGTGTCCCAAACGTCTCAACATGAAATTCTGGCTCGCGGTCAGTGATCCCAAGAAACCTCACATCGTGACCATTGCTTTGCAACCATTCAGCCAATTCATAACAGAGCTTCAGCGATGCATTGATTTTTCCAGGTGTATATGGTGCGTTCAACGTTGCTGAACCAAAAATGCCGATCTTCATATACTTCCCTAACTGCGCTAAGCGACAAGTTTTACGAAGAGGCGCTCGTAATCATCCAGCATGCGCGAGGCGCTGAAATAGTCTTCGACACGCTTTCGACAGGCTTGGCGCATTGCTTTGTAAGCATCATTCGAAAGCGCATAAATGCGTTCAACTGCCTCACAGAGACCAGCTTTTCCTGTGGCTTGAACTATCCAGTTCCCACGACGTCCCTCGAGTGAAGGATTCACAATAAATCCAGTAACTCCATCTTCGATGACCTCGGGAATCGCACCTCGCGCATATGCTACCACGGGTGTCCCTGTTGCCATTGCCTCTATGAGTACCATACCGAAACCTTCTTCGAATTTCACCGGGTGGATGAGAAGTCGCGCCTGGTATGCTGTATATACCTCTGACTGACTCAATACTCCGACATATTCAACCATTGAATCTTTCAATAATATCTCTAACTGCTTCACATATGCCGCGTTACTGACTGATCGACTCAACTCTCCTATCAAGCGTATACGCTTTTTTACTTCTTGCGCTACTCTGATGGCAAGGTCGGGCTGTTTTTGTGTCCCGAGGCGACCAACGAATAAAATCTCATCACTTCCAATTGGCTGAAACGGCACTTGCTGAAGGTCAATGCCATGATAAATTCGATCTACAACTTGGAATGATGGTTGGAGCTCAGACCTCTGGTAGTCGGAAATAGCAACAAAAAGGCTACTCGCATGAAACCGCTTCAATCTTGCCTGCTGTATTGGCTCTTGGTGATCGGTGATAGGCTCTGAGCCGTGGTAGGTGTATACAAGGGGACACTGGGCAAAAGAAGAAAAGTACATAAGTCGAGCAGGGTCGTGAGCATGGATGATATCGTACTGTCCGCTTGCTTCGATAATTGCCGAGGCCATATAGAGCTCGTACTCAACCATGAGCCTCGTGTAATATGCTGGGTCATTGTTCAATTTCTCAGCATACTGGGCATAGATTGACCCTAGACCGAAGGATTTGAGCGTTGCATTTTGAAGCTGGGAGTCGCTGGCTGCGTACACATCGACCTCATGCCCACGAGCAGCCAGCCCCTCAGCAATTGTACCCGCCAATGTCGTAGGCGCTGCAATCGCTTTTTCATTTGTGAATAAGTTTCTGCTCTCAAGCGGCAAAACTCCAATTCTCATACGAACACCCCTCTTTGTATGACTTCCCGGTAGATAGCTTCGAATTGATCTGCCTGTCGACCTATTGAGAACCTCTGGAGAACTGATGTTCGCGCTGCTCTCCCCACGCCCTTTTGAGCAGGCAAGGTTTCGATAATTTTGCAAAGTATTCTGGCAAGACCTTCATGATCATCACTGTCAACAAGGTATCCAGTTTTACCATGCGTGATTATTTCTTTTGGTCCACCTGAATTCCCAGCAAACACAATTTTCTCCATACTCATTGCCTCCACATGTGCGATTCCGAAACTTTCGCGAAACGAAGGGAGACAAGAAATCTGTGCAAGTTGCAGTAATTGTGGCACGAATTCATGAGCGACCTGCTCTATAAAGAGTACATGATTCTTTAGTCCAAGCGAAACGATTTCGTGCCGGAAATCAGCCAGGGTTTTTTCTAGCTGTTCACTCGGCACATCTTGCCTGTTCACCGGCGCGAGCAACATGATGGTGGGATATTGCTCAACAATTGCAGGCAAAGCTCGAAGAACGGTGCGAAAACGTTTCTGTTCTTGGTATTTCCCGGTTGACATGCTGGCCAACCTGCCAGGAAACAACACGGACAGCCTACCACCTAATTGCTCTTTAAGAGAACGAATTAAAGGATGCTGAATTTGCACTCTTGGATGGAATGCATCTGGGTCCACGGCATTGTAAATGACTTGAACTGTGGCCTGGTTGGCTCCTTGTCGAAGATATGCATCCTTACCATACTGGCTCACCGTAACAATTTTTCCCCAACGCAATTGAGCAATTTTCTGGGTTTTTTCAGGTTCACGAGCCTGCGCATCGTGTGCATGAAGTATGAAAGGAATCTGGAACTTCTGACTAAGTCGAAAGGCGACAAGCGACCGATCTATATCAAAAGGTAATGCCATGTTATGCCCGTGTAGGGCATCAGGAGCCGACTGCTCCAGTATAGCCTCCATATCTCTTTCAAAGAGCTTCCGGGATTCAATTGAAATCTGCTTAGGATGGAAGCTCGGTAAACATACTACGGTGACACCATTCAATTGGTGATTATGACGCGCCGTTTCGCTACCGGTGACGACAGTCATTTGGTGGCCTCTGCGCGCCATTTCTTCCGCTAGCTGCTGAGCGACCAATTCGGCTCCACCAACGACCGGAGAATAATAACGGGAGAGAACAAGAATCTTCATAATAGCCAGTCTATATGTAGTCGAGCCCTTTTTTCTTTATCTCAAGTGTCTCAAACTCAACATTGATCGGTAGCTTTCTTCGCTTCCGGTGCTCAATCCCTAGTTGCACAGTCTGTTCATAATAATCGTGAAAACGGTCTGTGATTTTTTTCCAATCAAACCTGTCTTCAACAAGCTCACGCGCGGCCTTACCCAGGCGCTCTTCTACTTCTGGGTGTTCTAAAATGTAGTTTACTCGTTCGGCAATTGCTTTTGCGCTTCTCGCTCGGACTAAGTACCCAGTGACATCGTTCTTCACTGCTAACGGAATGCCGCCTTTCCTACTTGCAACGACAGGGGTGTACGACGCCATTGCTTCAAGCGCGACCAAACCCAGCGCCTCATCAACAACGGAGGGGAAAACAAACACGCTTGCTCTCCGATAGAATTCCCTGAGCTCGTTCAGATACTCTTTGCCAAAATATCCAAGGAAATGTACGTTATCCGCACCGAGATCCTGGGCCAATTTTTCAAGATCTTTTCTACCTTCCCCGCTCCCTAAAATAAAAATTTCTGCTTTGATGTTTGGCGCAGCTTTAATGAGGTAGTTTACACCCTTGTGTTCACTGAGTTTTCCAACGAAAATCACAATTTTTTTATTACCGAGATGGTATTTTCCGTTGATAATCTTTATGGGGAGTTCTTTCGGATACGTTTGAAGGTCAATCCCTCCAGTAATAACTTTTGTTTTATGCGCTATCCCCGCCTTCCCGAACGTTTTAAGAAACCATTTCTTTGTATGCCCAGAAACTGTGTTGATGATCGTGGCGTGCTTCAACGCTGATCTTGTTAAGGGTATCCATCGCTTATCTTCGGCAGCGGTAATTAATGACGTCCCATGAATGGTGACCAGGTATTTTATGCCGTAGATCGCATTGATGTATTGGGCGATCCAGGTGAAATAAGAAGCATGATTCACATGGATAACATCTGGCTTAAACTCATTCACCACCTGTAGGATTTGCCTGAAAGCTGAAGAGTATAATTGAACAATCTCAGCATTTGTGAGATCTGAAAATCGCTTCGCATCGGGCCAATCAGGATGCGATGTTGCAACGACTCTTATTGGAAGATTAAGCGCATACAGCTTGACCCCACGCAACGTATGGTTTGCCTCATTGGGGCAAAGAAGAGCAACACTATCATCAGAGAATCGTGCCGCAACATGCTCAGACAGCTTGCGCACGTAGGTCCCACTACCACTCCCAAATAAAGGGTACTGTAATAGGAATAAGATGCGCATCTGAAGGCCTCACTTTCTCTGATAATCAGAATCAGAATGTTTAGTATAGCAGTGGAACTACTAATTACTATCCTTGAGATACTTTGCCGCGTCTTCGGGGCTCATCACATCGATAATCATGCCACTGCCGATCTCAAAGCCGCCATAGGTTGAAAGACGAGGAGTGATTTCAACGTGCCAATGGTAATGGTCAGCGCTTTCAACGCTGGCGGGCAAGGTATGAATAGCATAGTTAAGCGGCGGATCGTCAAGCGTCTGATCAAGAGCGCCGAGCGTTTGACGCATCGCCTCTCCGAAGGCGGCCAATTTCCCCCCGTCGATACCCTCAAAACGGGAAGAGTGGCCTTTGGGTAGGAGCCAAATCTCAAATGGGAAACGAGCGGCATAGAATGTAAAAGCGATAAACGTCTCGCTCTCAAAAACAATCCTTTTAGACAATTCGCGTTCGTGAGTAATTAAATCACAAAAAACACAGGCGCCATTTTTTTCGAAGTACTGTTTGGCGCCATGAAGTTCATGGCCAATTGTGTTCGGCACAACATTTGAAGCAAAAATCTGCGCATGAGGATGCAAAATTGACGCCCCAGCTTCATTGCGATGATTATAAATCGGCATCACGCTGACGACGTTGCAAGTCGTATAAAAATACTCGACTCGCTTCTGAATCATTGTATTCAGATCATGCCAGACCTCTGGAGTAAATTCCGGCAAGTTTATTGCATGCTCCTTAATGATCACGACATCGTGACCACCTGTGCTCGGCCGAACCGTATAAAATCCATTCTCTATCTGCGCCGAACGCGAACTGCACCGCTTTGAATCCTCAAGAAATGCCGGGTATTTGTTGGGAATAACATACACGCGTTCAGTCTCAAAACTTGGCAGGCGCTCGAGATACGCCGAGCCATGAATACAAAAATTACACTCCGCGGCGGCGTCAGTGCGCACCGCTCGCTTGACAATATAATCTGTTGGGCGTTTGGCGCGCTCGGGTGCGATCACCACCCACTCGCCAGTGACAATGTTTTGACGCAGTTGTGGCATCTAAACTCCAACTAAATTTTGCAGACTAATAGTAGTTCGGCTGGTGACATGAGTAACGGCCACCGCCACCGCGTCGGCGGCATCATCTTGATTAGGGATAGCCGCCCCTTGGACATGATGAAGCAACATACGTCCGACTTGTTGTTTAGTGGCCTTGCCATAACCAGTAACGGCTAATTTAACTTGAAGCGGGGTGTACTCGTAGATTGGCAGATTATATTCCGCAGCCGCCAGTAAAACAATCCCGCGCGCCTCGCTCACCTTAAGCGCTGTGGTTACGTTGCGGCTAAAAAAGAGTCGCTCAACGGCCATTTCACGCGGCTTGAAACGTTTAATTAGGGTGCGAATTTCTCGACAAAGTTCAGCTAAACGATAGGCCGTGGCAAGCCCAAGCGTTGTTGTGATCGTACCTGCGGCCTCAAGTATAGCCTGGTGGCCACTTGGCTCAACCACACTCCAACCAGTCGTTCCAATCCCTGGATCAATACCAAGAATCCGCATGTCAGCTTTTTCGATTCTTATACCAATCGACTGTGCGTTGAACGCCTTCTTTAAGTTCAATCATCGGTTCCCAATCAAGTTCAGTTTTAGCGCGTGCGCAGTCAAGCGCCGAGCGCTTTTGTTCACCCGGACGCGCTGGTCCAAACTGTGCTTCTTGAATAAGATCAGTCGCTTTTTGAAGAAAAGCATAAATTTCTTTGACGTTTGTCTCCTGGCCAGTGCCGATGTTATAGGCGCCATTGCCCTTATCGAGAGCCGCCACATGCGCGCGCGCCACATCCTCAACAAAAACATAGTCACGCGTTTGCAAACCGTCACCATAGATCGTGGCCGCTTGCCCAGTCATCATTCGCTCGAGAAAAACCGCGATCACACCGGTTTCGCCTTTAGGATTTTGCCGTGGGCCGTAAACATTGGAATACCGAAGCGCTACCCAGTTAATTTCGGGGTACTCGGTATGGTAAAAGTGCAAGTACTGTTCGGCTGTCAATTTAGTCACGCCGTAAGGCGAAACTGGCAAAGTCGGATGGGTTTCGGGTGTCGGCACCTGATCGGTGTCGCCGTAGAGCGCGCCGCCGGTTGAGGCAATAATTACGCGCTTAACCGATCTACGAGCGGCTTCCATTAAATTAAGAAAGCCCAAGATATTGACCGTGGCGTTGAACTGCGGCTTCTTCACTGATTCAGGCACTGAAAGATGAGCCGCTTGATGATTGATGAGTTCGGGCTCGAATTCTCGCACGGCGCGCTCTACGGCCGATTGATCGGTTAAATCAACTTCATAAAGTTTGGCGTCCGGGTGCACATTTTCACGCAATCCTGTTGAGAAATTATCGAGAATGGCAAGCTCATGCCCTAACGATCGATATGCTTCAACGATATGCGACCCAATAAAACCCGCTCCACCCGACACGAGAATTCTCATATTCCTCCTTTATTCAGTGCCCCACGCTCTCATAAAGTGGCGTTCGTTTCAACTGAATCTATATCTTCCAGATCATCGATCTGTTCAAGAAGTGTCAGGAGCTTGTCGCGTGTTGGCTCATCAATCTCGATTGTCATTTTAGGCACAAAGGCGAATCTAGTTTCCAACGGCACGATGGTCTGCAACTTAAGCATTTGGGTGACCGACTCTAAATTTTGAGGCGTTGTATAACCAATCACCCGTTCATCTTCAATCAAAACGTCATCAACTCCGGCCTCAATAAGCGCAAGCTGGGTTGCGTCGGGATCTTCTCCCCGCGCGACTTCAACGATCCCACGATAATCAAACAGATGTCGCACCCCTCCAGCTTGGGCAAGATTGACTCCATATTTATTAAATATCGCCCGAAGCGCTCCAAGAGTGCGCCTGCAATTATCTGTTAAAACAGTGATCAGTAGCGCCGTTCCACCTGGCGCGTACGCCTCATAGAGCGCTTCTCCAATTTGATTTTCGCCCGCCACGTTTCCGACGCCGCGTTGAATCGCTCGCTCGATATTTTCCCTAGGCATATTGGCGGCGCGCGCGGTGTTAATGGCGATTTCAAGATTTCTGTCTAAACGCGCGGCCACGGTAATTTGTTTTGCGAGTTTGCCAAAGAGAACGCCTCGTTTGACATCAGTCGCTCCCTTCTTGCGTTTAATCTGCGCCCACTTGGAGTGACCAGACATAACTGAAGGGTAATTGGTTACGTGTGAAGAGTAAAGAGCCAATAACTATGAAAAATTTTATTTTTCACTGCTTGCGTGGAACGATAGACCATCACTCACAAATGTTAAAGTCCCCTGTAAATCGGTGCGATAGGTCTCAATGCCATGCTCCGCCAAGCGTTCAAGCGCTTGAGCGTGCGGGTGGCCATAACGATTCTCGGCGCCAGCTGAAATTGCCCCATATTTTGGATGCACGGCCTCAAGAAACGCATCCGTACTGCCATGTTCAGAGCCATGATGGCTAACCTTTAAGAGCGTTGCCCCTAAACTCGCCGAATCTCTGGCTACAAGCGCCGCTTCCTGTTTTTCATCCAAATCGCCCGTAAAAAGTGCGCTCGTTAAGCCATAGGTGAGCTTAACAACTAGCGTGGCGTCATGATTCTCGTCCGGCCGACGACCGGTAAAATCCTCGAAAGGATGGAGAACTATGAGGCGAGTCGTTCCAATTAAGCGTTCAACGCCTGCTTTAACAATTTGAACCTTCGCACCCGAAGATTGCACTGCTCGCAACCAGGCCTGAAAAGTTTGCGTGGTGTGGATCGCACCCGAAAGCCAGACCTCATCAACCTGGATACGTTCAAATAGCCCTGGAAAACCGCCAATATGATCGGCATCGTTATGCGTTGCAACGACTAGAGTTAAGCGTTTTGCAGGCAAAAAGCGTAAAATCACCGGCACGGCTTCAGCGCCGGGTCCGGCATCAATTAAAATCTGATCTCGCTCTGGGGTTGTGACGAGAATCGCATCCCCCTGACCAATATCCAAAACACGGACTATGAGTTGACCGCTGGCTTCGATTGGCTGGCGGAGAAGTTGGACAACAAAACCAACCACAATCAGCGCGGTCAAGAAAAAAAGATTAAAGCGAGTGGCGCGAACGCGCCTAGCGTTCATCACCCACAACCTCCTGGAAATTTAATCTAATTCTAATGACCGACATAATTCCAATCATTCCCAGTAAAATTATGAGCAAGATCGACTTTGCCGAAGCCGAGATTAAATCAGCGCTCGCCCAAGTTTGCGCGCTGAAAAATGAGACGACTGTGAGAATAACTGTGCTGATGCCATTAGTTACCCAAGGAATAATTGGCAACCAGCCCAAAATTAGCGCCAGGAAGCCAAGGCCCATAAGCGCCGGCACAAAAGGTAAAACAAGGACATTCGCTAACGGCGCGACAATGCTGACTTCATTAAAGTAATAGAGAATAATTGGCAGAGTTGCCAGTTCAGCCGCCAGGGTGGGCGCAAGATACTCCCGACCGGACCAGGCAGGTAGCCATTTCAAAAAAACTGGCGTGAAGATGAATAGACCCGCAACAGCAGCAAAAGATAACTGGAATGAGATATCAAAGCGCGGCGCCCATGGGTTAATAAGGGCAAGCAAACCAGCAACACTCAAAAGTGTGGTCGGAAGATGGACTTGACGACCCATCAAGAGCGCAAGAACCGTGAAAGCATAAAAGATACCGGCACGGACCACTGACGCGTCGAGCCCCGCAAGAATCATGAAGATAACCACTAATGCAAGACTTACATACAAACTCAAGCGGCGGCCGAACGGCAGAAGCAAAAATTGAACCGCTAGCGCTAGCACTAAAACATTTGAACCGCTCGCAACTAAAATATGGGTTAGTCCGGTGCGCTGAAACGCCTCTTTGAGATTCGCCGCGAGTTCTGTTCTGGCGCCTAAGAGAATCCCAGCAATGAGCGTATCATTCGGGGGCTCAAGCGTTTGAGAGAGATGCTTTAAGAGCCACGCGCGCAGACGAAAAATTTTATCAATAATTGGATTACCCAAGTTCTGGCCAGTTTTTTCAATCGTTTCGTTTTCTAAAACACCAACAGCGCCATGCGCTAGGAGAAAACCACGTTCGTTAAACTCTCGATTCCATTCGGGTGGGCGCAAGGCGCCGGTAATTAACAGCTCATCTCCATAATGCACTTCTGTCTCCAGTGATGGCGCAAACACGAGTCGGACGCGAAGCCCCGAATCTAATTCACCATAAGCGGCGAACTGTCGCCCGGCTGGCCCCGGCTCCGACTGGATAATAATTCGCCCAATATATTCAGATTCTTCAAGAATGATCGGGAGCGCGGCCTGACGCCAAAGAGTGAAGCCGATTCCAAGTAAAAGAATTAAAATTGCCAACGGTACCTGCACCCAAGAATAGGCGTTGTGCAAAGCTAAAGCCGACGCCAAAAGCGCCGCAATCGCACCGAGAACAGCGATCAACGGCAGATGTTTTTGAGCTAAAAATGTGCCCGCGAAAAGACCCGCGAGTAAACACGCGCTCGTTATGAGTAATGGATAGGATTTAAAATTTATTTGATTCCTTCATAATTTCAAATTCAGAGTTGAACTTGACCCTCCGGCTAAAACTAGTGTAACATCGAATGTTTTATAGGCGAGAGGGAGGCTAAGAATGAAAAAAAGTTCGCAAACAGGTAATCGGGAAGAGGTGGAAAAACTAAAAGCTGAATGCGCCGAGCTCAAAGCGGGCTGGCAACGCACACAGGCTGATTTTGAAAACTTTCGACGTCGACATGAAGAAGAACGGAAATTCATGCGTGCATGGGCCGTGCTCGATATTCTCCTCGAACTTGCCCCCATACTCGATAACTTCACACGTGCTTTTGAGCATCTGCCCGCCAAAGAAACGACCTGGGCAATCGGTTTTCAACATATCCAAAAACAATTTGAAGAAGTTTTTAAAGCTCACAATCTCAAACGGATCCAAACCCTGGGTGAAACTTTTGACCCAACCAAGCACGAAGCTCTTACCGAAGAAGAAACGACTGACTATCCTCCAGGCGCCGTGATCCGTGAGATAGAGGCAGGCTATGAATATAATGGTAAAATAGTGAAACCAGCGCGCGTGGTAGTCAGCGCCGAGAAGCAAACAGGGGAGAGAGTAGGGAATCATGAGTAAAATTATCGGGATTGATCTTGGTACAACTAATTCAGTTGTCGCAGTGATGGAGGGTGGCAAGCCGAAAGTTATCCCCTCGGCCGAAGGGAGCAATATCACGCCCTCAATTGTTGCGTTGAGTAAAACCAATGAACGACTCGTCGGCCAAATCGCCAAGCGTCAAGCGATTACAAACCCTAAAAATACTATCTATTCGGTTAAGCGTTTCATCGGTCGACGCTACGATGAAGCTGAAGTCCAAAGAACCAAGAGTCTCGTGCCCTACGAACTCAAACAAGGCGCCGACGGCGCAATTCAAGTTAAAATGGGCGATAAAGATTACTCATCGCAAGAAATTTCAGCTTTTATTTTGCAAAAACTTAAAACCGATGCCGAAGCTTATCTAGGCAACAAGGTAACCGAGGCGGTGATTACGGTGCCAGCTTACTTTAATGACGCAGAACGCCAGGCGACTAAAGATGCGGGCAAAATTGCCGGCCTGGAAGTGAAACGCATTATCAATGAACCAACGGCTTCCGCCTTGGCTTACGGTCTCGACAAAAGCAAAGAAGGCAAAATTGCCGTTTACGATCTGGGTGGCGGCACATTCGATGTAACGATCCTCGAGATTGGCGACGGTGTTTTTGAGGTCAAGTCAACGGCGGGCGACACTCATCTTGGCGGTGATGATTTCGATCAAAAAGTTATGGAATGGATTATCGACGAATTTAAAAAATCTGAAGGAATTGATCTTGTTAAAGACACCATGGCGCTCCAACGTATTAAGGAGGCGGCTGAAAAAGCTAAGATCGAACTCTCATCAAACTTGGAAACGGAAATTAATCTGCCTTTTATTACTGCCGACGCCAGCGGCCCGAAGCATTTAGTGATGCGCTTGACGCGCGCCAAACTTGAGGCGCTGGTTGATGATCTCATTGAGCGCACGCGCCAACCAATCGAGCAGGCGCTCAAAGACGCCAAGCTTTCAAATAAAGACATTGGGGAGGTAATTCTAGTCGGCGGCCAAACCCGCATGCCAAAGGTTACTCAATTTGTCACTGAAATGTTTGACAAGGAGCCACATAAAGGCGTTAACCCCGACGAAGTTGTGGCGCTCGGCGCGGCGATTCAAGCTGGAGTATTGGGCGGCGAAGTTAAGGATTTGCTTCTTTTAGATGTCACGCCGCTGACACTTGGCTTGGAAACTCTCGGCGGCGTTGCAACGCCTCTCATCGAGCGCAACACCACAATTCCAACGAGTAAGGAACAAATTTTCTCCACCGCCGCTGATTCACAAACTTCAGTTGAAATTCATGTTCTCCAGGGTGAACGGCAGATGGCGACAGATAATCGCTCGCTTGGCCGCTTTATTTTGGATGGCATCCCGCCCGCGCGGCGCGGTCTCCCCCAAATCGAGGTTAAATTCGATATCGACGCTAACGGCATTTTAAACGTTTCAGCCAAAGACAAAGCAACTGGTAAAGAGCAGAAAATCATGATTCAATCTTCCTCCGGACTTTCAGAAACAGAGATTGAACGCATGAAGAAAGATGCCGAGGCTCATGCAGACGAAGACAAAAAGAAACGGGAACTGATTGAGCTTAAAAATCGCGCCGATACAATGGTGTATACTGCTGAAAAGACCTTAAAAGACGCTGAAGGCAAGGTCAAGCCCGAGGGGAAACGAGCTGTGGAAGACGCAATTTTGGCGGTGAAAGGTTCGCTTGGAAAAAATGATCCTGAAGAACTGAAAAAGCACGTCGAAACGCTCGAACAAAAATTAAACGAAGTTGGCGCTGAACTCTACCAACAAACTTCCGAACCAAGTGGAGATGAAAAATCAACTGACCAGAAAACTGACGAGAAAAAATAAAGCTTGTCACGTAAAACTTTGAGGAGGGGAATGGGAATGAAGCGGCATTACTTCTGGCTTGTGATTCTTGGACTTGCGGTGACGCTCACCGGTTGCAAGAACTCTAAATCGAGTGATGAAACGAGCGAGACCGCGACCGAAACAGCTGATGAGACCGAGACTTCAAGCACAGCCGACGACCTGACAACGATTTTACCCTCAAGTGTTGACACCACACTTGAGACTCATCTAAATCTAGCCAGAAATGCGGTCCAGGCCTGGCATCCTGATGCTGCGCTGACCTACGTTTCAATTGAACTGCCGGCCTCACTGGCGCTTGATTCTGGAAATGAAGTTTATGTGTTCGGATCAGCGCAAGATACTGGTAACTGGTGGACCTACTCGCTTTCCCAAGAAACAGGTAAATTTGTACGAGCAATTATTCCAAAAGAAGATTTTCTCGGCGCCGAATTAACGCCGGTTAACCTTGAATATTGGAAGATGAATCATGTTGAAGCCTTGCAACTGGCTGAAGATAACGGCGGAAACGATTTTCGCCTTGCGAATACGGGCACACGTGTGACGCTCTTTCTCTCTCAACGCGCGCCCCGCGGCTGGCTCTGGTGGTCAGTCGAATATAAGGCGCCCTCGGGCGAGAGCTTCACGCTCCTTGTCAATCCGAATCGAGGCGAAGTTGTCGATGAAAACGGCAATGAGCTTTCACCTTCAACTGAAAGCGCTGAAGATGCTACCGGACCGGCCGAGACTAGCCTCTAATCTTGAAGAACGTTCACGAGACGGGTATAGTTCAAGATTATGGCTAAAGACTACTACAGCATTCTTGGTGTTTCTCGATCTGCATCCCAAGATGAGATTAAGCGCGCCTATCGCAAACTTGCCCAAGAGCATCACCCGGATAAAGGTGGGGATTCCGAGCGATTTAAAGAAATTAACGAGGCCTACCAAGCGCTTTCAGACGTAAACCGGCGCGCCCAGTATGATCAATTTGGCACGACTGATTTTGGTGGCCGCGGCGGCAATTATCGATCTGAAGACATCTTCGGCGGCGCCGATTTTGGCTTTGGCGGTTTTGGAGATGTTTTCGAAAGTTTCTTCGGCCGGGCTTTTTCACAAATCCAAGTTGAGGTGCAAATTAAACTTACTCAAGCGTTGCTTGGTGATACCCTCAATCTACAAACTAATCAGGGTGAACAAATTGAGCTCAAATTGCCGCCTGGCACACAAGATGGCCAAACCTTTCGCTTTGCCAACAAAGGCGCTCCTTACCGAGGCGGAAAGGGTGACTTGCTAGTAACGGTGCGCATCGCCTATCCCAAACGTCTCTCTAAAAAACAACGGGAACTCGTCGAACAACTTCAACAAGAAGGAATCTAAATGCAACGTTCTCATCTTACCCACAACTCTTCTCTTTTCTGCGCTTACAGTCCGCTGACTTGTGGTATACTGATAAATAATCAGGAGGGATAACCTGTGACACCAAGTTGGGATTTGTTTCTCACAATTCTCTTCATTGTTGGCATTGCCTATGGCATGATGCTTCAACGCGAGCGCACCGTCGTGACGCTTGTGGCGGTTTATGTTGCTCTCGTGATAACCCAGGTGCTGACAGCACCTATCTCTCAATTCTTTGCCGGTGAAAAAACCATCAACTCTTTCTTTGTCAGTTCACAAGTTTCGCCATTTACAATTCAAGCGTCGCTCTTCATCGGTCTCATGATTCTCGTCATCACTAAAGGCGGCCTCAACGGCGATCGTGGCACAGGCCTACTTTCACCGTTTGAGGTTTTTGTGTATAGCTTCTTGAATACGGCTCTAATCGTGACGACCCTGCTCTCGTTCTTGCCCGACGAAGCGCGCGCGGCTATGATGACTCAATCAAGTATGGTTGCTTTTCTAGTAAATCACCATACTTGGTGGCTGGCCCTGCCAATCGCCTCGTTAATATTTTTTGGCTGGAATCGCCATCCCTTTGTAAGTGCATAATTATTAAGTAGTAGACAATAAATGGCTCAAGAAAGGAGCAAAAATGAAAAAATGGATGTTTTGGATCGGAATCTTGATCGTTGGGGTGACGCATTTGTATATACTCTTCGCTGGCTTGCCAACAAGCCAAATGATAACACATGCGATTTTCAATCTCATTGCCACCGCTCTCATAGTTTTCTCACGAGAGTAGGTTTCTAGTACCTAGCGTTGCTTGTCGAATCGAGAATACTCGAGTACAATTTGCTATTCACGGGCCTGTAGCTCATTGGTAGAGCAGGAGCCTTTTAAGCTTCGTGTAGTGGGTTCGATTCCCACCAGGCCCTCCAATTCAGAGCACTGACCCTTGGTCAGTGCTCTGAATTGGAGCGAAGTAGGATTGAACTATGAAAGAGTTTATGGAGAAACAGGTTCCAATAAGCAATCAGGCCGAAGGTGGCAGTGGCAGTGAGGCACCAGTAATAACCAATGCGCCGACACCGACCACAGAAAATCCTGTGGCAAATTTTGTTGACCTGCAACTGATTGAAGAGCTAACAGAAACTAATGAAGAATTAGTCGAAGAGCAGATTGATGTTGGCGCAGATCAGTTGACGAAAGAGCAGTCGGTCAGCGAACAAAGGATTAAAGATACCTCTCATCAGCTGACAACTGTCCGCGAACACATCAGCGAAATTGCAGTCATTCTCCCAATTTGTAGAGCAAAAGCTGGGGAGTGGGATAATTCAAAGTTAGAAGGAAATGCAATTAAATTGGAGCTTCAGCCAAATGCATGGGTGGAAAACATCTGCGCAGTTGACTTTGAGCGATTAGCCGAAATGGGACGCAGACACGTCCTATTAGACGTTGACAACACACTATGCCTGCGCAACGACACTGCTGTGGCGGCAAGCGCGGTAGATTATCTGAAGGCAATGCGTGAACAAGGAGCGATTGAACAACTTACTCTCATTTCAAACATTGGTGTCTGGACACGAGGCGGTGTGGCGCGTATCCGGCAGATTGCAGAAATGCTTGATACGCCACATTATGTGTGTGCCTGCTGGCCCAACATTAAACCCAAGCCCAAGCCGTTTCAGCAAGCGATGTCGCTGATCGGCGGAACGCCGGAGAGTACCGTCATCGTCGGTGACCAAATCTTCTCGGACATCCGAGGAGGCAATCGTCTGGGTTTGTACACAATTTTGGTCGATCCGCTCGGTCCTGACCACCCGATCACTTTCTGGAAGCGACGCCGTCAAGAAAGGATACTCAAGCACCTCGAGCGACGCGGGGTAACGTGATGCAGAGATCTACGCCAGCTTAAAAATATTGATTCGCCGCTCTGCTCGCAAAATAAAGTTGGATGATTCTAGAAACGTTTTAATCTTGTTTGTATTTTTTTTGGATCCATCGAGTTAATAAAATCATCAACTGAATCGAACTCGAAAACAGTTTCATCATCAAGTTCGGTGAGTTGGCGCAAGCCATGATGGTTACTAATAGCACTATAAGCAGCCTGTTTTTCTGGTCGCTCATCACCGTCGCAAGCATCGAATTTCAGTTCGGCTTCAAAGAATGAACCATCTTCAGTTGGTCCGAGAAACGCGATGTAGCCGTTGGGTCGGACGACGCGGATTGCCTCATTGATGGCAGTAGTCATCTGGGGAATCGGTACGTGGTGAAGGGAAAGAGTAAAGATGACTGCATCAAATGATCGGTTCTTAAATTTGAGATCCTCGGTTTTTCCAGCTTCAAAAACAGTGTTAGGAATTTGGTCTAGCTTAGACTCGCGAATTTTGTCGATCTCGGGATCGATCGCGGTCAGTCGCTCGCAGCGGCGCGCAAGATTTAGCGACCGAGAACCATCACCGCAGCCAACTTCCAGTACCGACATCTTCTTGAGTTTGAACACGCGTTCAAGCTGGTTGAGAAACTCTTCTTTGATTCACCGCATACGCAAAACAATAACAGAAAATCTCAATTGATTAAAACTTTTGCATCAACCCTGTCCAAACTTTAAACATGCTAAGATAACCTTATGGCTAAGAAAAAGAAGGATGATCGCAACGGCAACCATTATTATTTTGGTGAGTTAGGGGAAAATCCTCATGGAATTTCCTATGTGCGAGCCACAACCGATCAAAAACTTGACGTCGAACCGCGCCACTACAGTAAAACCGGCTACAAATACTTTTTAGTTTTAGAAGGCGCGCTGGAGATCGAAGTAGGTGGTCAATCAATCAGTGTTGATTCAAGTCGGGTGTTGATGGTTGAGCCAGGTGAGGTTCATCGGGTGACAAGGATGGTTGAGTCGCCATGCACTTTTATTGTTTGCGGCACGATCAAGGATTCGACCGGCGCTGACAAAGTTATCTTGCATTCATAAAATTATTGAGGAACACATCGAATGAATTTTGATTATTTTATTTCTGCAAGGTATCGAAATAAAGAATTCGCATCAGAGTTGGTTCGAGCCCTAAGGCAACGTGACTATTCAGTTTATTTCTTTGCCGAATCACGTGCTTCGTTGGCGTATGTCGGCGCCGCAGACAGTAATGGTGAGATAGTAATGCAAGAGTTTGAAGCCCGTTCACCAACCGATCCAGCCATAAAGGAAATTTTTCAAATCGATCTAGAGGCGCTCAAACAAGCGCGCAATTTTATCTTGCTGTTACCAGCCGGCCAATCCTGCCACATTGAAGCCGGTATCGCCTACGGCCTTGGTAAACATTTAGTACTCATTGGCAAACCAGAGAAGACGGAAAGTCTCTATTGTATTTTTGATGAAAAATTCCTAACGACTAGAATGTTTTTAACAGCCTTAAAGAGAAAATTAAGAACCTCTTGACAAATCCCCTATAGGGGGATATGATTGGAGCATGAAAAAGCCTGCGCGAGAACGCGCTTTGCATCGCATTAAAATTATCCAGGGGCATCTTAAGAAGATTGCTGATATGATTGAGAAGGATATCTATTGTATTGAAATTATGACTCAATCTTTAGCTGTTCAGTCGGGCCTAAAGAGTTTGAATAAATTACTACTTGCCCACCATCTTGAGCACTGCGCGGTCGATCAGGTGCGTACGGGAGAGACGGAAAAAATGGTTCAAGAATTAACCCAATTATATGACTTGGAAGCAAGGTCATAATTAAGGAGAATTTATGTTAGATACAAATAGAGTGACTAGCGTCACCATCCAATGGACAACGATTACATACCTTGTTTGTAGTGCGTTTGTAGCGCTTTTCCCCGGTTTCGCTTTATGGGTGAGTCGGATGACCTTTCACTTGGCGCAAGTCGGCGATCTCGACCGAGCACGTTTGACTTTTCCGGGTTTCTTCGTAGGTCTTATTTTTTGGAATATCGTCGCTTATCTTGGTAGCGCCCTTTTCGCTTGGCTTTGGAATCAAAAAAGTAAATAGCGAAAGATTATGGATAAAACCGTTTGGATAATTCTTGGTCTGACCGGTGTTCTGCTCGCCGGTTTGGTATTGATCGCAAGTAAAACTCCCTCGATGAGTTCTGCTTATTCTGCCGATGATCCAAACCGGCCAATTTTGGTTGCATCTGAAACAAATTTCAACTTTGGCAAGATGCGAACCGACGAAGAGCGAACCGCAACGACCACCCTGCGCAACGACGGTAAGGCGCCGCTTGAAATCAAAGAAGTGACAACATCCTGCGACTGCACTTTTGCAAAATTAACTTTAGCCGACGGCACTGCTTCGCCAGAATTCAGCATGCACGGCAAAACAACCTGGACGGGCAAAATCGCGCCCGGCGAATCAGCAACGGCCGAACTTATCTACCGACCAAGTGTCATGCCAGTCAAAGGTAAAGTTGAGCGCTCGGCGCTTATCCACACCGATGATCCAGTCACGCCAAGCTTACAGTTAGCTTTCAGCGCCGAGGTAGAATGAATTCACTCACTCTGACTGCTGTTTTGGGCGGCGCTGTCGCTGATTCTTGGAATCCATGTGCAATCGGTGTTCTTCTGCTTCTGATCGCTTTTATTGTCAGCGCCCGGCATGCTCGACGCTATGTAATTATTTTCGGCTTGGCGTATGTGCTTGGCGTCTATATCACCTATTTTTCAATCGGCTTGGGATTCTTAAAGGCGATTCACCTTTTCGGTTTACATAACTTTTTTGGGTGGCTGACCGCCTTCTTATTGATAGTTTTTGGACTTGGCCACCTAAATCCACTTTGGGCGGCAAAAATTCCTGGACTTCGCTGGTTGATGACCTGCAAGGTGCCGTCAAACTATCGCGCTCAAGCTGAACGCGGCGCGGTGATCGGCGGTTTAATTCTTGGCGCACTCGTGGGGATTTGCGAATTTCCTTGTAGCGGCGCAGTGTATTTAGCAATCGTCGGCTTGTTGGCTAAAACTGTTACATTCTGGCAAGGGGTTGGCTATCTAGCGCTCTATAACTTGATTTTTATTCTTCCGCTTGTAGTTATTCTGGTAGTTGTCGGGCGACCAAAAGTCTTGGAACGAATCGAAAACTGGCAACATCGACATGTTTTACAAGCAAGTCGCATCCTTGGTCTCATTATGTTAATTAGCGGCATCGGACTCTTACTATGGCTCATGAATCCATAACCATCCCAACGGGCACCAAATGTGAAAAGTGCGGCATGCTCGCGACGCATGCTTTTTGCGATGCGCAAGGCATCACGCACTTTGTCTGCGAACACCACCAACCAATTGAACCAGCGGCAACACATCCGGGCAAACACACATCTCACGAACGTGAATCGCATAACAAGCACAGTGGCCATTCAGTTAATATGTTCCGCGATCGGTTCTGGATTACACTCATTCTTACTATTCCCGTCATTCTCTACGCTGAATCTCTCCAAACTTTGCTCGGATTTTCTCTGCCAACTTTTCCTGGCAGTGACTGGCTCGCTCCAATCCTTGGCACATTTATTTTCTTCTATGGCGGCATCGTTTTTCTGCGTTCGGCCTGGGGAGAACTTAAGGCTAGACAACCAGGCATGATGACCTTGATCGCGATTGCGATTACAGCGGCTTATACTTATTCAATCGCCACAACTTTCATTTTAGAAGGTTCGGAATTTTATTGGGAACTCTCAACCTTAATTTTAGTTATGCTCCTCGGACATTGGATTGAGATGCAATCAGTTTCAGCCGCTGGCAGTGCGCTTGATGAACTCGCCAAGCTCTTGCCAGACACCGCCGAAAGATTAGAAAATGGTGAGCCTAAAAAAGTCCTTCTCTCTGAATTGCGCGTTGGCGATCGCCTCTTAATTCGACCGGGCGCTAAAGTGCCGACCGATGGCCGGATCCTTGAAGGCGAATCAAATCTCAATGAATCGATGGTTACAGGTGAATCGAAGCCTGTTAAAAAGGGAGTGGGCAATGAAGTCATAGGCGGCACTCTAAACGGAAATGGTGTTCTCACGATTGAAGTGCTTAAAGTTGGCGAAGCAACAGCGCTGGCTGGCATCATGCGCCTCGTCGCCGAAGCACAACGCTCCAAATCGCGCACCCAGCTTCTCGCTGATCGCGCGGCCTTTTACCTAACTTTTATCGCGATTTTTGCAAGTATCGGCGCCTCGATTGGCTGGTTAGCGGCCGGCGCGGCCACGGCCTTTGTTCTTGAACGGGCAGTTTCAGTGCTTGTCATCGCTTGCCCGCACGCGCTTGGCTTAGCCGTCCCGCTTGTAGTTTCGATCTCTTCGCGGATTGCGACGCAAGGCGGACTTTTAATTCGAGATCGCAAGCAATTCGAGGCCGCCCGAAACGTAAATGTTGTTCTTTTCGATAAAACCGGCACGCTGACCACTGGTCAGTTTGGAGTCAGTGACATTTGGCCAGCGGCTAAAGTTCCTGCAACCGAACTCCTTGAACTTACCGCGGCTGTCGAAGCAACAAGTGAGCATCCAATCGCTCAAGCGATTTTGAAACGCGCAGGCTCTATCGGCAAAAAAGCTACGAACGTAGAGGCTCTAGCCGGCCGTGGCATTCGCGGTCAAGTTGGACAAGCTGAAATTATTATCGGCGGGCCACAACTTATTAAAGAACGAGGGATTCAGCTCGAGGCCACTCTTCAGCAACAGATGAAAACCGACCAAGCGGCTGGAAAAACCGTAGTGGTGGCACTTAAAAACAATCAGCCACTGGGGCTACTTGCTCTCGCTGATCTGATTCGACCTGAATCAAAAAGCGTAGTCAGTTCATTGCACAAACTCGGCGTCAGGGTAGCAATGGTTACAGGCGACGCAAATGATGTTGCCCAAACGGTTGCTAAAGAGCTTGGAATTAAAGAAGTTTTTGCCGAAGTTTTGCCGGAACATAAGGATCAAAAGGTGAGGGAACTGCAAAAAGATGGGAGCACCATTCTTATGGTCGGCGATGGCGTCAACGACGCGCCGGCGCTCGCGCGCGCCAATGTGGGCGTCGCGATCGGCGCTGGCACTGACGTCGCGATTGAATCGGCAGGTATAATTTTAATTAAAAGCGACCCGCGCGATATTGTGAAAATTATCGAATTGGCGCGCGCCACCTACCGCAAAATGATTGAGAATCTTATCTGGGCAACGGGCTATAATGTTATCGCAATCCCGCTCGCGGCCGGCGTTTTGGCGGGCCAAGGGATTATCCTGCCTTTGTGGTTGGGCGCTTTATTTATGAGCGCCAGCACAGTCATCGTAGCAATCAACGCCCAACTCCTCCGACGAGTCCGATTTTCTGATAACAAATAGAAGTTGTATGAATGAAGGATAATATCTTAATTGGCCAAGAGGGTGAAAATGAAGCGGCCAAATACCTAGAAGAGCACGATTATAAAATTATTACTCGAAACCTACGCCTCAAGAACGGCGAAATCGACATTCTCGCTCAAAAAGATGATGTTTTAATTCTGGTCGAAGTTAAAGCTGGCCGAACTGGTCGGTATGGTCTTGCCGCTGAAAGAATCAGCGCTAAAAAACGAGCCAAACTTCGGGCGCTCGCCAAGAACCTAGTTCGTCGCTACCCGAATAAACAAATCCGTCTTGATGCTCTAAATGTTGATGACCGCGGCCAAATCCTACATTTCGAGAACATTCTTGACTGTTAATTCTCATCGTTAAAATTGAGATCAATTTTGACTTTACCAGGCGTGATACTGCCGCCGTCTTCAATATCTTTAAATTTGTTGCCGCCGACATCGATATCTAGATCGACATCGGTATTACTCCTCGAGCTGGAAGTGTTTTCATTCACTGGTGGGTCATCAGTTATGGAAACTTCTCTGTTTATATCGACATCAACCGTTGTCTCGTTGCGGGAATCTTCAAGAGTATTGCTGTTATCGACATCAATCGAGATGCCGTGTTCATCGATATTTTCAAGCGGGATCGACTCGCCATTCACCTTAACATCAACCTGGGTTTCTGCCTGTTCGCCACCGGCTGAAACACTGATTTCCTTGCTTTCCGTTACAGAACTTTGGTTTTCCTGTGATTCAGAGATATCTGTGACCAAGACTTCTGCTTGAACTTCGGGCACTTTTTCTTCACGCGTTGGTTCTGGCAAAGATAATGTTAACTCTAAAATCGGCGCTGCTTGAGGCACGGAAATTCGAGTTGCGTACAAAAAATCATCAACTCGACTTCTGGTCTCAAGATAATTATCGGCCCGGGCGAGTCCAATCCCAAATGAAGCAAGCGTTGCAATACTTGTCACTGCTAGGATGCGTAAAGTTGTTGAACTCATCTATTCTCCCATCCTCTCTTACTTTCGACTTTACACGTCGCTTAAATAAATGCAAGGGCGCTACTATTCACTTATGCTTCGCTTTGGCGGCGGAAACTTTAGCTTCTGCCTCGGCTTCAGCTTGTTTTTCAGCTTCCACACGCGCCTTCGCTTCAGTCTCGTGTTGAGCTTTGATTTTTTCCTCCTCGGCCTCGGCTTCCTTCTCTTCCCAAGCAACGAATTCGGCTAACTCGCCCTTGGCGGATCGAGTAATTTGACGGGTGGTGAGATTGCGCACGTAATAAGGACGCGCCTGGCGGAACTTGATGTGTTTAATTTTTTCGACTTTGGTAATTGAAGGCAGGTGGAGCGGAAAGGTGCGTTCAATGCCGATTCCTCCAGAAATTCGCCGCACCGTGAAAGTGCCATCCATACCCCGGCCACCACGAACACGCAAAACTAAACCCTCAAAAACTTGGATGCGTTCTTTGTTGCCTTCGCGCACTTTTTGATGCACTCGCACTACATCGCCAGCGCGCAAGGTTGGGGTATTCTTTTTTTGCGATCTTGCGCTAACCAGCGCAAGTAGCTTAGCATGCATTATTTCCCCCCGATTTAGACTCTACATTTACTAATTGAACAGAATGCAAGGCGCCGGTAAAACGGTGTTGGCGTTTGCGTTCAAATTTTACTGTGCCGGCAACGAGCGACACCAATGTGTCATCGCCAGCGCGCAAAACATTCTTACCAGGATGATATTTAGTGCCACGCTGACGGACAAGCACTTCGCCTGCATTCACTTGTTGACCGCCAAAACGCTTGACACCGAGTCGTTTCGATTCTGAATCGCGACCAAGTCGAGTTGAGCCAGCCGCTTTCTTATGTGCCATAGATTAACCTAACAATGTCCCGACCAATAATTTGATTTGAGCGTTTCACCCGAAATGAATCGACCATATGGTAACCAAACCGAGAAAACTTGTCAATGAAGCGATCGAGAAGCGACAAAGTTTGAAAGGCGGGAAAAACGATGACCGCCCCGGCTTGAGACTTTAAAATTTTCTGACCAGCGCGTAGGAGATTTGTAAATAACGGTTCAAGTTTGGTTAAAATCCGATTTTGTTCTTCAAGTGATGGCAACGAGCGCCGGGGAGCGCCTAAAAACGGTTCAGTAATGATTAAATCGACTGATTGCGATGAAAGCGCCTCCGACAGTTTTTCAACTCTTGCCTGAATCAGATATTCACCCGGTAGCGACAGGTGGTATTCTTTCGAGAGCCAACTTAAATTTGCGCGAGTGTCTTGGAGCGCCTGTGGGTCGCTATCCGCGCCTAAAATCTGGGCGCCGACGAGTCGCGCTTCAATTAAGATTCGTCCGGCGCCGACACAGGGATCAAGGACGAATGGCTGGGCTTGGTTCGACACTAGACCGCGGCCAAGATTAACCATAATACGGGCAAGCTTTGGGGGTAACATCCCACGCTTTACATCGATGCGCGGTAAAGCGCGATCGCGCTTCGTGAAAGCATCAATATCTTGATTGGCTTGGATTAAAATAATCACCGCGCTTTGAGCTTCACCCAGAATTAACACTTCTTCAGTACAACTTTTTGCCTGCGCCGCCGAAATGAGTGCGCCGCGAGCAGGCAGTTTAAAGGCATGAATGAGTTTTAGTTTCTTCAAGCCAAGACCGATTTTTTGAGGCGATAACTTAGAGTGCAATATTGAGACGCCAAGAGTTCGACCCGGCTTCTTGAGCACTTTAGCCAAAGCCACAAGAACGGAAGCGAGATTCGACGAAGTAATTGCCTCAACTTGCCCAAGTTTAACGGCGCCTCCTAATGCATCAAACCATTCAGTATCCAGAACGCGAGGCGTTTTGACGCGAATGATGTCGCTTGTTAGCGTGAGATTAGAAATCGGCAATCGACTCACACGCAACATCGCTCGAATTTCTTCGAGCGAAAGCCGTGGTACTCGACCCGGCAAAATAATATAATCGTTGATTGTATCTTTGATCATTTTGATAAAAATATGAGCTTCGTCCACCTGCATACTCACAGCCACTACTCACTCCTCGACGGCCTTTCAAAAATTGATGGCCTGATTGAACGTGCTCAAAATCTTGGCATGCCGGCGCTCGCGCTAACCGATCATGGCGTAATGTATGGAGCGATCGAATTTTACCAGAAGGCAACCCAGGCGGGAATCAAACCGATCATCGGCGTTGAGGCCTACATGGCGCGGCGCACGCTCCACGATCGCGAGGCGCGACTCGACAGCCGACCCCACCATCTAACCTTACTGGCGCGCAATGAAACCGGCTATAAAAATTTGATCAAAATGATCTCAATCGCCCATTTAGAGGGTTTTTACTATCGGCCGCGGATCGATAAAGATCTACTCGCCCACTCGGCTGAAGGTATTATTGTACTGACAGGATGTCTTAACAGCGAGTTGTCGCGTTTAATCATCGACAATCAGCTCGAAGCCGCTCGAGAACTCCTTGAATACTACATGACATCGATTGGCCGCGAGCATGTTTATCTTGAAATCCAGCATCACCCTGCCCTGCAAGATCAGATTAAAGTTAATCTCGTCTTGGCGGAAATGAGCCGCAAATTAAAACTGCCGCTTGTCGCTACGGGTGACAGTCATTACTTAAACCACGACGACCAAGAGGCGCATGAAATTTTACTGGCGGTTTCAACAGGCGGCAAAGACGCCGACGATGCTGATCGCATGTCGCTCAAAGATGTCGACCTTTCGCTTGCCAGCCTTGACGAGGTGAAAACCAAATTTTCAGGTTTCGAAGGAGCGGTTGAAAATACGCTTAAAGTTGCCGAATCAGTTAATCTCCAGTTTGAGCTTGGGCAGAATATCTTGCCGAAGTTTCCCCTGCCTAAAGAGCAAATCGAAGCACAAACCTACTTCAAAGAACTGGCTTGGAAAGGGCTTGAACGCCTCTATGGTCAAAAAAATCAAACCGCCGCCGATCGACTCGAATATGAAGTTGGCGTGATCGGACGAATGGGTTTTGCCGACTACTTCTTGATTGTTCAAGATTTTGTTAATTGGTCGAAGCAGAACGGCATCGTTGTCGGCCCGGGGCGAGGTTCAGTTGCCGGCTCGATCGCCGCTTACTGTCTGGGCATTACCAGCCTCGATCCGCTTAAATATGACTTACTCTTTGAACGTTTCTTAAACCCCGATCGTGTCTCAATGCCGGACATCGATATCGACTTCGCCGACGATCGACGCGACGAAGTGCTTACTTATGTGCAAAATAAATATGGCCAAGATCGAGTGGCGCAAATTATTACCTTTGGCACGATGGCGGCGCGCGGTTCAGTGCGCGATGTCGCGCGATCGCTTGGTCTTACATTCGCCGACGGCGATCGAATCGCCAAGTTAATCCCAAGTAAGCCAGGTACAACTCTTAAAGGCGCTCTGGCCGATGTTAAAGAACTTAAAGCAATCTACGACGCCGAGCCGCCAATGAAACACCTCCTAGATATGGCGATGAAACTCGAAGGCGTTGCGCGCCACGCCTCCACACATGCCTGCGGCGTCGTAATTGCGGACAAACCCCTGACTGAATATCTCCCGCTTGCCACCAATCAGAAGGGGCCCATGCAGGCTCTAACTCAATTTGGCATGAAAGACTGTGAGGCAATTGGTCTCTTAAAAATGGACTTTCTCGGACTTTCGAACTTAACCGTCATTAAAAACGCTCTGCGCATTCTTCGCAAACGCCGCGGAATTGAAGTCGAGATCGATAATTTGCCGCTCGACGATAAGCCAACTTACGAACTCCTATCGCGCGGTGAAACAACCGGTGTGTTTCAGCTGGAATCAGAGGGCATTAAGCGCTATCTCAAGGAGCTTAAACCAAGTGAGTTTGAGGATATTATTGCGATGTGCGCTCTCTATCGCCCCGGTCCGATGGATTTCATTCCGGATTTTATCGCCTGTAAGCATGGTCGCAAAGCGATAAATTATCTTCATCCAAGTATGGAAACTGTTCTCAAACCCACTTACGGCATTATGATTTATCAAGAGCAGATGATGAATCTTTCGCGCCTCCTAGCCGGCTTCACTCAAGGCGAGGCCGACACGCTCCGCAAAGGCGTTGGTAAAAAAATTAAGGCCTTGCTCGATAAAATTGAATCCAAGTTTATCGAGGGTTGCATTAAAGTTGGTTATCTAACACGCGCTCAAGCCGAACAGCTCTGGCAAGAATGGCTAGCTTGGGCCCGCTACGGTTTTAATAAAAGTCATGCCGCTTGTTATGCTTTAATCGCTTATCAAACTGCTTATCTCAAAGCTCACTACCCCGCCGAGTTTATGGCGGCGCTGATGACTTCGGACATTCATAACCTCGATCGCATCTCAATTGAAATCACCGAGGCTGAAAAAATGGGCTTGAAAGTTTTACCGCCATCTGTGAATGAATCTTTTGTGGAGTTCGGTGTTGTGAGCGAAGGAAAGCGAGAAGTGATTCGCTTCGGATTAGCTGGCATAAAAAATATTGGCGATGCCGTTGCCGAACAAATTGTCAACGAACGTAAGAAGAGTAATCGCTATGCGAGTCTAGAAGACTTTGCAAGTCGTTTGGGCGCAAATTCAATCAACCGTAAGACCTTGGAAACGCTTGCGATGTGCGGCGCACTTGATGAGTTGGGAGAACGCCAACAAATTCTCGACAACGTCGACATGATTCTCAAATTTGTTAACACACTTGAAAAACAGCGTTCAAGTACTCAAGTGAGTTTGTTTGGAGAATTAAAAGATAATTCGGCGCCGCTCGCCCATTTACAATTTGTAGCCGGCACACCAGCGCCCAAACAGCAACGACTCGCCTGGGAAAGAGAACTTCTCTCGGTTTATGTAAGCGAACACCCACTAGATGAATTCAAGGAAAAATTGGCCAAAGTAGAGACTCAAATCAGCGATCTTGCAAGTAAAAAAGTTGAGGAAAAAATAACGATCGGCGGAATTTTAACGACCGTTAAACAAATAACGACGAGGGCAGGCGATGCAATGGCGTTCGCCACGCTAGAAGACTACACCGGAAACGTTGAATTAGTCGTCTTTCCGCGAACCTATAAGGAAAACCTAACTATCTGGCGGGTAGATCGTCTGCTTTTAGTGCGAGGCAAGATCAATGAGAAAGATGGCCAAAAGAAAATTTTAGTTGAGAGCGCAACCGATCTGTCAGAAGCGATCATTCGAACTAGACAGAAAAAAACTTTGCCGACGAGTGTTGCGCCAACGCAAGCAATGAGCGGTGCGGCACGCGAACTTCATCTTATACTTGATACGAACGTAGACAAAATGTCGCTTGCAACGCTCAAAGAGACGCTCTCTCAAACTCCGGGCCAAACGCCGGTTTATTGCACATTAAGTGGCAAACATGCTCGTCGATTAGATACCCATCTCCAGGTCGCGGTTTCAGATGAACTTTTATCAGTGTTGCAAAAACAACTTGGTCAAGAGAGAATTCTAGTCATTCAATAATATATTTGAATTCAAGGAGGAATATGGCGGGTGAAAATCCATTTGAAAGTATGCGCGAGTTGGTGCGCGAAGCGGCTCAAACTCTTAAACTTGAAACTGGAATCCTCGAACACCTGCTCGTTCCGGAGCGTGTGATTCATGTTAGCCTCCCGCTCCGCCGCGACACCGGCGAGGTAAATATCTACCAAGGTTACCGCGTCCAGTATTCTAACGTTCGTGGACCCTATAAAGGGGGACTGCGTTTTCATCCCGACGTCAACGAGAACGAGATCAAGGCGCTCGCCGGCTGGATGACTTGGAAATGCGCGGTTGCCGATATTCCTTACGGCGGTAGTAAGGGTGGCATCGTGGTTGATCCGAAAACATTATCAGCCGCTGAAAAAGAGCGTTTGAGTCGAACGTTTGTGCGCGCCCTAGCCTCCGTCATCGGCCCGCGACGGGATATTCCGGCGCCAGATGTGAACACCAACAGTCAAATCATGGCTTGGATGGTCGACGAGTATAGCCAACTCCAAGGAGAGTTTACGCCTGGCGTCATTACTGGCAAGCCCCTCGAATTAGGCGGCTCGCTTGGGCGCGACATAGCCACAGCCCAAGGCGGAGTCGAGGTTTTACTGGCGTACTTAAAAACACTCAAACGATCAGCGCAGAGTTTGCGAGTTGTCATCCAAGGCTTTGGCAATGCTGGCGAACACGCCGCTCAAATTCTAACTTTAAAAGGAATGAAAATTATCGCCGTTTCTGATTCAAAAGGCGGCATCTATGCAACCGAGGGTTTCAATCTTGAAACCCTAGCAACAATTAAAAAAGCAAAACAAACGCATGGAAGTGTGAGCGCATTTGAGAAAAGTCGCAAAATCAGCAACACCGACTTACTGGAACTTGAGACCGACATTTTGATTCCGGCGGCGCTTGAAAATCAAATCACCAGAGAAAATGCGGCGCGGATTAAAACTTCGATCATTTTAGAACTCGCCAACGGACCGACAACGCCCGAAGCCGATGCGATTCTTGCTCGGAAAAATGTTACGGTGATTCCGGATATTCTCGCAAATTCTGGCGGCGTGACGGTGAGCTATTTTGAGTGGGTTCAGAATTTAACAGGCGATTCTTGGACGCGCGAGCTGGTATTCGAGCGCTTAACGCAAAAAATGGAGCAAGCGCTCGCAACCCTGCTCGTAACCGCCAAACGTCATCAAACTTCTCTGCGCAAAGCCGCTTACCTGGTTGCTATTGAGCGCGTTGCCCGCGCGCTCAAAATGCGAGGCGGGTTATAACGTGATACCATGTGAGCGATGAAAAAACATGCCAGTCAGGTTCGAGTTAGATTTGCCCCCTCGCCGACGGGTGAATTGCATCTTGGAAGCGCGCGCACCGCGCTCTACAATTTTTTGTTTGCCAAAAAAAATCAAGGCGTTTTTATTATTCGCATCGAAGATACCGATCAAAAACGCTATGTGCCAGGCAGTATGGAGCGATTCTTCAAGGACTTAGCCTGGCTTGGCTTAAAACCCGATGAGGGACCATATATCCAATCGGAACGCCGCGACCGACACTTGGAGGTTGCGCAGGAACTAATTGAACGCGGCGCGGCTTATTACGATTTTTCAGAGGGATTAGGCGCCGGCGAAAAACATGCCGACCTTGAATATCGCCAAGGTCGCGGCGTCTACCGCGGCCAAGATCGCGATTTGCCACTTCAAGAGGCTAAGGAAAAAGCCCAAAACGCGCTCTTTGCAATCCGTCTTAAGATACCTCAATCAGGCGCCTGCATGCTCAAGGACCAAGTTCGAGGCAAGATAACTTTTGATTACTCTACGGTTGATGATACCGTTTTACTTAAACGCGACGGTCTGGCAACCTATCATTTGGCCGCAATGACAGATGACCATGATCTCAAGATCACCCATGTTTTTCGCTCGGAAGAATGGCTCTCAAGCACGCCCAAGCATCTCTTTATTTATGAAGCGATGGGTTGGTCTTTGCCTGAATTCGCGCATCTCCCCTTAATCTTGGCGCCCGATGGCAAGAAACTTAGCAAGCGTCTGCATGGCGCTTCAGTTTGGGTTGCGACTTATCGCGAACGTGGTTATCTGCCGGAAGCGCTGATTAACTATCTTGCCTTGCTCGGCTGGAATCCGGGCGGCAACCAAGAAATTTTTACCCTGGAAGAATTGATCAATTCTTTTTCCCTTGAGCGTATCCACCTCGCCGGCGCTAAATTTGACCAAGAAAAGCTTGATGCCTTTCAAACCCATTATGTTCGGACCTATCCGATTGAAAAACTCGCCGACCAGCTCAAAACTTTTTTGCCTCAAACAATCGATTCAGCCTTCCTTAGCAGACTCATTACAATTTCCCAAAATCGCATGGGGCCACTGGCTGACTTTCCCAGTTTCATTGCCTCGTTTCTGACACTGTCCGAATATCCACCCGAACTCTTGGTTTTTCGAAAATCAACTCGCGAAAATACACGCACTGGCTTGCAAGCCGCGTCTGACGCACTCGAAAAAACCGCACCCGCAACCTGGCAAGCTGAACCCAAGTTAGCCTCGCTTCTTGACCAAGTCGTCTCGCAAACCCAACTCGCGAACGGCGACGTTTTCTGGCCAGTCCGCGTAGCGCTCACCGGCGCTGAACGTTCACCGGCGCCAGCGGAATGCCTCTGGGCACTTGGCCGCGCAAAAAGTTTGAATCGGCTTCGAAACGCTCTTAAAAAAATATGTTAAAAGCTTTACGATCTTTAGTTACGCATAAAAATTCTCTCTTGGGAGCGACTCTGCTTTTGGTTGGCACAACGCTCGCTTCAAATTTTCTCGGCCTTCTACGAGATCGCTTTTTCGCCCAAAAAATTCCAACCGACCTTCTCGACACCTACTTTGCCGCCTTCAGAATTCCGGATCTTATCTTTAATCTCTTAATTTTGGGCTCGATCACCGCCGCCTTTATTCCAGTTTTTCTGGAATATCGCAAAAAAAGCGAGGCCGAAGCTTGGCGGATTACCCAAAGCATCTTCACTATTAGCATTATTGTCCTAATTATACTCGCCCTTCTTCTTGGCATCGCCATGCCCTGGCTTATCCCGCTGATCGTGCCCAAATTTTCACCCGAAAAACAACGGCTTACTCTCGAACTGACACGCTTGCTCTTAATCCAACCGATCTTTTTTGGTCTCTCTTATCTATTTTCAGGCATCTTAAATGCGCTTAAGCGTTTCTTTGTTTATGCCCTGGCGCCACTGGTTTATACGAGTGTTATCATTCTGGCCACGGTTCTATTTGCGGATCAGTTTGGAGTTTATGCGCCCGTCTGGGGCGTCGTTATAGGTTCATTTTTACACATGTTCATTCAATTTTTGGCGGCTTGCCGAGTGGGCTTTGTCCCAGCCTTAAATTTTTCTCTTGCGCATCCAGCGGTCCGCAAGATCGTCCGCTTAATGATTCCTCGTTCCATTGGCTTAGGCGCTTTACAGCTCATGCTGATCGCCTTCACAGCCATCGCCTCATCGCTCGGCAGTGGTTCAGTGGCGGTTTATAATTTGGCAGATAACATTCAAACTATGCCAACGGCCGTTTTCGGCTTGGCGTTTATCACCGCGCTCTACCCAACCCTCTCTGAATCAACTACGCAACTTGCCAAAAGACGTTTCAGCCAACTCTTAACCGACGGCATCCGTTATTTATTTGTGATTTTAGTTCCGGCAGGGATCGGACTGATTCTTCTGCGAGCGCAAACCGTTCGTTTAATCCTTGGCACCGGGTTTTTCGGCTGGGAAGCGACCATCGCCACGGCCGACACGCTGGGTTTATTTGCTCTTGGTTTGATCTTTCATGCCCTAACCATACTTCTTTCGCGAGCGTTCTACGCCCTCCACAACACCCGCACTCCAACTCTCCTGATGGTGATGGGCTACAGTTGCGCCATTGTTTCCGGCTACTTCTTGACTCGTCCCGAGGGCCTCAATCTAGGCGTGCCCGGCCTCGCTCTAGCGTTTGTGCTCGGCAATCTCTTGAGCAGTCTTTTGCTGTATTGCAAACTCCGGGCCCAGACTCCGATTCTCAAAGAATATGAGGGAGACTTCCTGGTTCTATTTGGCCAACTCGCCGCCGCAATTTTAGCGCTCATTGTGAGCGTGCAATTTACCAAGGAAGGTCTCGCCAGCGTTGTCGACATGGATCGATTTTGGGGAGTCCTCGCACAGACTCTGGGTGCGATTCTCGCCGGAAGCATCAGCTATAGTCTGGTCCTTTCCTGGTTTGGAGTGACTGAAATTCAGAAGGTGCCAAAATTTATTTGGACTCGCTTAAATGGCGGACGGTGATAATAAAGAATTTTACGCTGATCTAGATACGGTCAAAAACCAAGGCCGGGGTTCATGCTGTACAGTCTGGAGTTTTTTCTTGCTCTTCGGTACACTGCTTATCCTGGGCATAGGCCTGATTATGATTCTCATATAAGGAGCGAAATGGTAGTTGTTAAACAGTCATTCGATCCGACAGCCGAACCGAAGAGAAGGAATAAAGGTCAGAAAGATAAAGAATTCTACGCCGACCTCGATCGCGCCAAAAAACGTTTTACTTGTTTTTCCTGCTCGGGCTGTTTGGGAATCTTAATTCTGATTTTGCTCGCCGCGATCACCGGCATTCTCTTTGTGATTGCCCTGACTGGGTTTGAAGTACCTTTGATGACGAAACTGGTTTACAAACCGCCAACGCCAATTCGAGTCGTCGCACCGGCTGGAACGGAAAATATCGATGATCTAATTGAACAAAAACTCATGAATGGTCTGAAAACTGGCAAGCTCATTCTTACCGAACAGGAAATAACTGCTGCTCTGCGCGAGCCAAGTCAGAGTGGTGAATTGGCGCTCAAGCAGGGCCAAGTGTCAATTGATGATGACCAAGCTGAAATTTATGGTCAAGTTACTCTTGTGGCCAATCAACCAATGATCGTGCGAGCAATTGTTGTGCCGAGCAGGACTGGAAACAGTTTAGAACTTAAAAAATTATATCTGGGTAATCTGAATTTGCCGATCGAAATTGCTCGATCAGTTGCGGAAACTCTGCGAATGCCAACCTCCCTCGACCTCACTCCGTTTGGAATTTCTGGTGTTGATTTTCAGACCGGAGCACTTTCGGCCAAAGCAATCCTACCAGAACAAGAATAACTTACTACATCTTAATTCATAAGCCTGGGATTAATTTAATAATATCGCGTTCAGTTGGCACATAATCTTCAGATTGCTCCGCGGGCACAGCAGATGGGAGGTCCGATTCAACTGACGCGGGCGCGGTTATAACGCCGCTTTCAGCTGGATAGACTCGCTTCAAGTCAAATCTCACAATTAACCGATTAAGCGAGGTGCCAACCGGCACGCATGTCATGAGCGATAGAATGGGTTTTTCAGTCGCATCCGTTACACTGACATCGGCTGGCTTGACAACCACCGAATCGCGCACCTCATAAACATAAACTTTATTTTCAAATTGAATTAACGCCTGGTCGCCAGCCACTAATTTATCCAGCAAGGCGAAGACGGTTTTATATTTGCCCTTATCCCACCAGTAGTAACTCGAATGACCGGTGATAAAAACATTGCCGGTTTCTTCATTTGGCAATGCCGTAAAACCATAGTGCGCAACGCCCGACTGGAGGTTTTCAAGCATAATTTTTTCATCCGAAGAGGAGCGCCAAACGATCGGCGCCCGCGCCTTGATTTTAGGCACTAAAAGAATATTCTCTCCAAGCTCAAGCGTCTCAACTGTTGAGACTTGCTCTTTTGGAGTTTCCTCAAGAGGCGCCTTGGCAAACGTGGGCTGAGTTAGAGCGGCGCCAACAGCGGCTGAAAACGAATTGCCTTCAAGGTCGGTCGCGATCACACGTTCAGCAATATTGGGTGCGCCTCGATGCTCGCGCCAATATTGAAAACGTTTCCAATAGGTTGGCGCGGTTAGAACTGAATAAGCGACTAAACCGGCCGCCAAAAAAGTGAGAAATGTTCGAAGAACAGCGCCATTCACATTTACGCACCTTGAATTTTATGGCGGCTGGCAAAAATCGTGACTGTGGCGGCGATCCAAAGGGCGATTAAACCAATTAGCCACGCTGGATTGCCGGTTGAAACCAACGTCGTGGGCTTGGTGGCATCGGTCGCGGTCGTTGAGTTGGCAAGCGTTGCGTTTGTTCCCGGGGTTGTGCCATTGATAAGCACGGCGCTCGTTCCACCGCCAGCGCTCGTTCCACCACTAAGACTGGCTGGCGCAGTCACCGTGACACTTTGCCGTCCAAGGAGCGTTGCGCCACGCAAAGTCACATTATAAATACCAGGTCGACTGAAAGTGTGTTTTTGGGTTGATGGGCCTTTCGCAACGGGAACCGTGGCGCCATCGTCAAAATCCCAGACCAAATTGGCTTCGGTGCCAGTATATGTCGCCGTCACTTCAAGCGGCGCGACTCCGCTCGTTGGCTCAACCTTAAAGACTCCGGGGGGCGGTGGCGGGGGTGTATTATCAGCAATCGTGAAGGCGGCGCTCCGAGTAATTTGGTCACAAGTCACAGTTAAAATATAGGCGCCGACCGGCACCTGGACGCCGGCTGTATTCTTTTGATCCCAGTTCCAGCTCCGCGTTTCCGCTGGCGAGAGAGTTGGATCATCAGCGGCGGCAATGGCTGGCTCAAAAATTTTAGTCTCGCCCTGCCTGACAACGTACGGATCTTTATTTGGGCAGGTTAAATCGGTTGTGCCTGTATTGGTAAATGTAAACGCGACCGTCTCGCCTGGCGCATAAACACTCTTTGAAGTGCTCAAAGTTGCATTCGGTGTCCCAGGTGGCGGTGGTGTCGCGCCCGACTCGTAATCCAGGATCAAACCGCCAAGCGAAGGTGTGGCAGTCGGATCGGAACTCTCTAGTGTGCATTGAACGCGCACAAAACGACTATTGGCTGGAATAAGGTTCGCAAGTTCAAAGGAATCAGCCACATTTTGCGCCGAATCAAGCGTAACCGGTGTCGAAAAACCGCTGTAGCTTAAACCGTCTAAAGATCCGGCAAAGGCCAGCTTAATACCCGTACTCGCCGGAAAATCAGCCGGCTTGATCGTTCGGATGCGGTAAAGTTTAGTGATTTGAGCGCCGCCTAAATCCAATTGACAGGTGCCACTAGTAGGATACCCGCTCGCCGAAGCCTGCCAGGCATCGTTGATTTGAGGCGGACCAATATTGGTTGCTTGAGTAGTTGCGCCTTTTTGGCCGGCAAAGGCGAGCAGGGTATGGTTAACGCTGTCGTAACCGAAGCCATGGCCAAAACGAGCTTCTGGCGGTGTTGTTATATTGACCTGTTGCCAAGTATTGGCGGCTGGATCATAAGCCCAGAGATCATTGCTTGTCGAAAAAGTAGTTGTTTTGACGCCAAACCCACCGCCTGGGACAACTGATAAATTTGTCAATCCGCCAAACATGACAAAGCGCTTATTTTTTTGATCATAGGTAATTTTCGAAAACGCGCGACCAGGTGGTTGATTTGAAGCTATTCGTTGCGACCAGGTTTTAGTGTTAGTGTCAAATGCCCAGAGTAAAGAGGCCGGCGCAAGAGTATAGTGAGTCAATCCTCTATTCGAAAAATTCGGCGCGCCAACGGTGAAACCGCCAAAAAATAGGATTTCTTTTTTAACCGGATCATAGGCCGCGGCGCCGCCCACCCTAGGTTCTGGCCAAGCATCGCTGGATTGCGCCTGATAAACATTGTATTGCTTGGAACCAATGTCAAACCAATGAACGTATTTAGGATACACAGGTGTGCCGCAAGAAATCCCCGTCGTTGGCGTACCTGGCAAACAGGCGCCTCCGGTATATCCAAGCGCGCTGTCAAACTCGCCTGTCGCGGCGACGTTTATTTGGCCAACCCCCACCAGCATGTCGGAAACAGAATCGTGATAAAGCGCTTCGGCATGCTCGGGCATAAAGCCAAGATTGCTTCCAAGTACCTGGGCGCCACCACCATTCGCGTCGAGTGAAACAACGTTTGAAGGTGTTTGCAGGTTACCAGTGCCTTGCAAGCCAACGATGCGTTTGAGCTTGTTAGACCACGAAGCCCAGAATGCCACATTATTTCCCACCTTCTGCCAACTCTTGCCGGTAGAGTCAAATGTGTACACATCCATTTTGCGATGAACAAAAAACTTCTTGCCCACTTCATCAAAACTCGTTGTTAGAGGATAGGCTCTAAAACCGGAAAAAACCATGAACTCGGTTGGGTTTTGAACGCCCAAATTTGTCCATTTAGAGAACTGGGTATTTTTTTTGAGCTTGATCATATTTTCAACGAGCTCAAGATTTTTATCGCCCGCATCAATGCCTTTTTGCAAGTCAACCGGGCTTGAAATAGTCAGCTGGCCAGGCACGTTCGGCACATCGCCAAAAATTGTGAGCTTGCCAGTTCGTTGGCCATAGAGCAGAATAACGCCGCCTAGAAACGCCAGCGTCACGACAACAAACAACAGCATCTTCCGCCGAAGCATTCATCCTCCTTTTGCGTTATCAGTTTAACTCTAACATAATTAAATTTATTGTATGCAAAATTTTGTAAAGGGTAAAGTTCGCAACTTCTGTATTATCGCCCATATCGATCACGGCAAAAGCACGCTTGCCGACCGATTTATTGAGGCAACCCAAACTGTTTCCGAGCGCGAGATGCGCGCCCAGCTCCTCGATACGATGGAACTTGAGCGAGAACGTGGCATTACGATTAAACTTCAACCAGTCAAGATGGAATATCAAGGTTATGTCTTAAATCTAATTGACACTCCTGGCCACGTTGATTTTACGTATGAGGTTTCACGCTCGCTCGCGGCAGTTGAAGGCGCGATCTTGCTGGTCGACGCAACCCAAGGTGTGCAAGCGCAAACTCTAACCACTTTGCACCAAGCGCAAAACGCCGGCCTGACGCTCATTCCAGTTGTGAATAAAATTGATCTACTAAACGCTGAACCCGAACAGACGGCGCAAGAACTCGTCCAGATACTTAACTGTTCACTCGATGAGATTCTGTTTGTCTCGGGTAAAACCGGCGAAGGCATGCCGGCGCTTTTGCAGGCAATTATTGAACGCGTCCCAAGCCCGGCGTGCGAGACTGACCAACCGCTCCGGGCGCTCATTTTTGATTCGGTTTACGACGCATACCGAGGCGTGATCAGTTACGTGCGCGTCATGGAAGGAACGCTGGCCGCGGGCGCACCGATTGAACTAATGCATTCGAAAAGATGTGATACAGCGCTCGAGGTAGGCATATTTACACCCGCGCTCAAAGTCGCCTCTGAACTTTCAGCCGGACTCATCGGCTACGTTGTCACTGGAGTGAAAAATGTCTCGGAAGCGCGAGTGGGTGATACTCTCACCAGTTTGCCTCGCGCTCAAACCGCGCTTGTCGGTTACCGAGAAATTACGCCCATGGTCTATGCGGGTATTTTCTCGACTAACGGTGAGCCAGAAGCGCTCCGCGAGGCGCTTTCTAAACTTAAACTCAACGACGCCGCGCTCCAATACGAGCCGGATCATTCGCAGGCCTTTGGCTTCGGTTTTCGATGCGGTTTTCTTGGCCTCCTGCACTTAGAGATTATCACCGAACGTCTTGAACGTGAATATAATCTGGAATTGATCGTGACAACGCCCTCTGTTGCCTACCATGAACGCGTCGAAGGCGGCCGAATAATCTACGCCGAGCCTTGGGTGAAGACTGAAATCATCGTGCCGACGCGCTGGATCGGGCCGGTGATGGAACTTGCCCAAATTGAACGCGGAATTTATCAGGAACAGGAAACCGAATACTTGCGCGATCTAAATGCCGAACGCGAACGAGTTATTTTACGTTATCAACTGCCGCTCGCATCGGTCATTGTAAATTTTTACGATCGCTTAAAGAGCGTCTCTTCAGGCTATGCTTCACTCAACTATAGTCCGCTCGATTATCGCGAAGAGGATTTAATTAAACTCAACATTCTGATCGCGGGTGATTCGATTGAAGAATTGAGCCAGATCGTCCATCGGACGCAAGCGTTTGAGCGCGGGCAGGCGCTCGTGACCAAATTAAAAACCCTCATTCCCAGACAGCAATTTGAAGTCGCCCTTCAGGCGGCAATCGGAGGCAAAATTATCGCCCGCGAGACAATCCCAGCGATGCGCAAAGATGTAACGGCCAAACTTTACGGCGGCGACCGAACGCGCAAAGACAAACTCCTCAAAAAACAAAAAGCGGGTAAAAAACGCTTGCGCAAACTTGGGAAAGTCGACATACCCTCGGATGTGTTCATTAAATTGTTGAGGTAACTATCGACACCTGGCTACCGCCACTACCGATACTTAATGTCAGAGTGCCAGTGTCGGAAGGTTGAAAGGAAAAAATGTACGAAACTTGGGAAGAGATAGAAGCGCATCCACTTCAAAATGGAATGGCGCTTGAGCATTTTCTCGAAACAATCGACGTGGCGCCGGCCTTTGCGCCAAGCGACGGCATTGTGCGTTGTATCGACGAGGGAACGCCTGGCGGTGTGCATTTGGCCGGCTCAGGCATCTTATTTGAGAATGAAGATGAGCTGATTGAGCTTCTGCATCAAAATCAAATCAAAGGCCTCATGAGTCATTCGAATTGCGGCGCCGCCAAGCTCTCTGCTAAACAAAATGGCTGGCCGATAGCAGACGCCGATCAGTATGGCGCGTACCATGTGCAAGCGATCGCCCAAAAAGCCGGTCTCAATTACGCTGGCCACATTGAGATCGACAAATTGACGCGGCCAGCCCATCAACACACCGCTTGGGCGGCCTACTACGACACAACCGGAACGTTTAATCCCTTAAAAGTTCCGGAACTTCCTTTGGGCTTTGGAATCACGCGATCGCTCCATACGGCCGCCGATCAACCGCTTTCAGAGATGAAAATTGCTACCCAGATTGCCTTTGGCGATCATGGTTGGGGCAAAAAATTTACCCACAAAAAGCAGTTGCTTTTAATTCCGATTGCCAGTCCTGGCTTTTCGCTCCCAATGCTCATCAAAGAACTCGCGCCGCTTAAAGAAAAATATCGCGAATTGGTGCGGATCGAGGGCTTTACAATATAATTACACACTGAACTCATTGCATAATTCTTTTAGGAGCGAAATGGATTCGGGCGGTGCGAACGCTGGCAACGGTGAGGAGACGATGCCACCGTATCGGTGACGAGTCGTTTTCGGCGTGTAACCCGCATGAAACCGTTGCAGCTACCAACATAATTATGCAATGAGTTCACTGGCTTCTATCTCTTACTACGCGCTTTTTAGCATCCGCCAGAGGGCCAGTTCTTTAAGATTAAGTTCTCGCTTGAGTAAGCGTTCGTGAGCGCGAACATTTTTGCGCATAAAAGCCCCGATTGTCACATTTTCTCCATAAAATTCGAACACTCTTGGATCGATATACGAAGAACGAGCAACGGCTGGCGTATTGCCTAACTTGGAGGCTACTTGCTCAACAGCCAGAACGATGTTGTGCGCTCGCGCTTTCTCATCTTCTGGTTCAGACTTGTCAGCGAGCGTGGTGGCGGCGATTAGTGTTCCGGCCCAGGTGCGAAAATCCTTAGCGCTAAATTCCTCGCCGATCAGTTCTCGAATGTATTCGTTGAGATGCTCGCTCGCTACATCAACTTTATCACCTGCCTTGGTGAAATAGCTAAAGATATGATAACCAGGCACCTCGGAAAGTTCTCGCAAAATCTCGGCGAGTTTTTTGTCGGCCACAACGTGTTTTTGTTCGACATCGTGTTTGCCAATGAACTCAAAGATGATGCTATCACCTCGAATCTTCAGGTGGCGACTTCGCAAAGTCGTCAGGCCATAGGTTTTATTTTCACACGCGTACTCCCGATTTCCAACCCGAAAATACGCACGATCAAGTAAGCGCACCATACAGGCTAGAACGCGCTCGCGACAGAGGTCTTCGAGAGCAAGGTGACGACGAGTCGTGACACGAAGCGGCGAGAGCTGTTCGGCAAAGAGAATAATCCGATCAAACTTCTCTGCTTCACGTTTTGCCCGGAAGGTCGGATTATAAATATACTGTTTTCGCCCAGCCTCGTCGTGACCGGTCGCCCAAATTTTGGCGCGAGGATTCGTGACAAGCTCAACATCCGTCCAAGCAGGCGGTACCGCTAGATGTGCTAAGTGTGCCGGTAGATTCGCTCTGGCAATTCGTCGGCCTGAAGCGGCCACAAAAATCGGCCGGCTCTTTCCGACACGATAGATATATTTATTCCGATCCATTTTTACCCGTGCGGGCGGTGCGGACCGCACGGATACGCTTGCCAAGCGCATGCACCGAGTGCGGCGCGGCGTTTGCGCCCAAAGTTTCGAAGTGCTTATGGATTTCTTCGAGCTCGTCATCGGTAAATTCCTCTAAATTAACGAGGCTCGTGTCAGCCGTTTTCATGGCGCGCAGTAATTCATCAAGCTTTAAATGGATTGCCTTGGCGTCGCGATTCTGGGTATTTTGGATCAAGAACACCATCAAAAATGTAATAATTGTTGTGGCGGTGTTGATTACAAGTTGCCAAGTATCCGAGTAGTTGAAAGTTTTGCCAAGCGACCACCAAATGATAATCGCCGCGACCGCGACTACAAAAGCGTAAGGCGACCCAACAGCCACTGAAATTGCGGCGGAAAATTTATGAAAGAGTTCACGCATCATTTCCTTGAAGGGACTATGCCCAAGATTGTTTCAATCCGCCGAACACGTTTGGGAAATTTTTTGAGTTCAATTACATCTTCCACGACAGCCGCATGATCGCCCTCAAGCATCTTTCTCACTGAATTAATTTGATTTACTAGTCGATATTCAAGCCCTGCAACATCTTCTTTGGTTGCCATCTTGTTTTCAAGCGCAGATACTTGGGCTTCAAAAACATTCTTGAGATTCTTGATTCCCACGTCAAAAATCGCTTTGATCTTTTGAAAATCATCTGTCGTCAGCGCCATATATTCATCTCCATATTTATAATTTTATCATTAGTAGCCCTTATCTCCCAAACATTGACAGTCCTCTCATGAACACCTCGTAGGTGTAAGTAGGGAGGTGGTGGTTTTTAGCGGCCGAAGATGGGTAGTTTGCTCAAGAAACCGAGTGAGCGCTCAAGAGAGTTCATAATCAACCCAATAATATCTCGCTGGGTTTTGCCCGTAACGGCGGTAGTATCGGTTGAATAGCCGGTGTTCTTAGCCGCATCTCGCGAAACTGCTCGCAAGTGATAGATTTCTGAAGCCGCGAGTTCCGAAACAATCACAACATGGTTGGTCGTCAGGGTTGCATCCTCCTGACTACTCGCGCTGTATGAATTCGATGAAATTCCCGACCCAAACTCAATCTGACTGGTGGCCGGCTCATCCGTTTCCCAACTGGCGACAATCTGGGCCTTCTGCGACTCTCCCACTCCAGTCGAACGAATCTCAATCCGTAAATTACTCACTTTCGGCGAGCGGGTATCGTTGGGTGTCGTATAGTTAATTTCATTGCTTGCCGCTTCGTTCCCGTGCTCATCGACTCCACGCGCAGTCAAACGGTAAGTGCTCTGATCGGCCAGATTCGAGACTACAATCTCATGTTGAGTAGCATAATCCGGGCTCGATTTTGAAAGCGCCGCGGTGCCGCTTGCCTGATAGTTGACAACGCTCGTCGTTGGCACGTTCGTTGTCCACGTCAATTTGAGAGTTGAGTTTGCCGCATCCGCCACCGGCTCCACGCTCAAACCGCTAATTGCAGGCTTAATAAGAGTCGCAAAGGTATAACCATCAGACGCCAGCGTATTATTATCCGCGTCCGTGCCAATAATTTGAAAAAAATAGGTTGAGGAATGATCAAGGTCGGTGAGCGTTAATGAGTGCTTAGTAGAAGTGGAACCCGATTGATCAACCACCACCTGACCATAAGCTGTCGACTTGCCATAGCGCACTTCTGAACTGGCGACGGTCGTAGTTGCCCAGCTAATCGTCGCGCTCGCAAGCGTAATATTGGAAATCTGCACGTCGGTAATCGCCGGCTTGGCGCCTGTAGTTAGAGCAAAAATATCACTTTTGCCCTCATTCCCATCCTCATCGCGCCAAACCGCGCGATAGTAATAAGTTGTCGAAGGCGAGAGGGTTAAGGTCACGCTATGATTCAAGGTGCGAGTGAGCTTGCCTTGAGTATAACCGCCGCTATTTTGGCCGATTTTATCCTGGGTGACGCCATACTCCACAAAACTCGCGGCCTCGCGATCGGTTTCCCATTTAATCGTGGCGGCAAACGAAGTGGTGGTCGCGATCGGTTTTTCAGTTAACCCCGGCGCCGTCGTGTACCGGCCCGTTGGGGTAATCGTGGTCACCGTTGAATAGGCGCTCGCCTTGCCGGCATCGTCGCGCGCCCGAACACGGTAACAGTATTGGCGGGATTCTAGGCCTGAATCAACGTAACTTACGTTTGAGGTCGTCGCGATCTGCTCATACGTTACGCAATCAGTTGAACGTTCAACGGTATAGCCTCCAAAACCCGACTCATCGGCTACGTCTGCTTCCGTCCAGGTAATCGCCACCTTATACGATTGCAAAACGCGATTGCTCGCATCAAAAGTTTCAATAATGACTGGCGTATCGGGCGCTTCGGTTGTGACATAAAAATCCACCGAGGCATAGTTAGTGTAGTCAGCATTCCCGATCACATCCTCCGCCACCACATAGAGAGTGTTTAAGCCCTGTTGGGTAGCGTAGGAGTCGGCGGCAAGGGTGCGAGTGGTGGTGGTTGAGGTGTTAGTGGCGGTCGGGAGGGTGTTGAAGACGTAGTGGTATTTGGCAATCTCGGC